>NZ_JARXHW010000003.1:0-190953 GCF_031127805.1 Thalassobacterium maritimum
GCGACCATCAAACGAGAGCGACAGCTTAAGAAGTGGTCGCGAGCAAAGAAGGTCGCGCTTATTCGCGGTGATTTTGAAAAATTGAAAACACTGAGCAAATCACGAAAGACTTGACCACAATCGTTCCAAAAGTGTTCGTAATCGAATCCCTCCTTCTCCGCCATTCGACACGCTACGCTTGCTCATGGCAGGCCAAAAGATGGCTACAAGGAGTCTATTAATGCGGATTTCTGCGCCTCACTCAGATCAATCTGTTGTAGCTTCTCAACGATGTAAGCAGAACTACGACGAGCGGACCACCCTTTCAAAATTTGCTGACTGAGCTTTGCTACCTGCGCTTGATCTTTGACTCGGAAAGCTGCCAATAGAGCAAGATCAGGGGTCGAATACGCGATGCGCTTAGCAAGCGATTGATAAGTCGCATCAAGTGACGCAGGCGCAGTCACTTCTTCGATATAAGTCATCGCACCTTCAGGGTCTTCTTGAAACAGGCTGGGAAGCACGCCTTGGCGAACCGACGCTTGAAACTCTGGGTTCTCAATTGCTTCGACAAATTCAATCGCACCAAGGGCGTCATTTTCGCCAAGGGCACGTATCGCCCGTCGTTGCAGTTCTTGATTAAATTGAACATCATCGGGATTCGCGGCCTGCTGTTCGACCAGCCAATTCCATGCAGCCTCTGGATTCTGACCGAACCACTCATCGACCACGCCCTCAAGAGCCTTCTTTTGTAATCCTTCATCCTGAATTTGAGCAGCGAATTCGAGCGACTTATCTGCTCCGTATTTGGCCAACTGCGTAGCGATCTGATGCACGCCATCGCTAAATGTCATCTCACTTTGATTTTTGAGAAAAAGTTCAGCAGCGTCGCTGGGAGCGGAGTAACTAATTGAACTGATATACTGGTTTAGAAAAGCCGAGCGAAACTCAGAAGACTCTAAAGCTGCGTAGGTTTGTTCAAATGCGCCTGCATCACGAACCCGCCACGCCAGCGAATTAAAAAAACGATTGTGATCTTCGGGGCGAATCTCCTGCTCTAATACTTCGACAATTGTTTCAGGCGCATCCACGACGGATTGCGCATACAGAAATTCAGTGAGTCCGGCTCGGGCTGCAGGCGAAGCATACTTTTTAATAAAAGCGATCGATTGCTCCAACGGAGCGCCACGTGGATCGTAGGCGAGCGTATTCAATGCGTTATCTTTCTCCTCCGAGGGCCCGCTTTGAGCGAAAAGCTCATCGGCCTTAGAGAAATCACCATTCTTCAAAATTTGTACATATAAAACCTGCTGGGCTTGAAGCGCCAACTCGTCGCCCGCCATACCAGCTGCGATCGCCTCGGCACGCTCGAAATCCTCTTCAGCGATGGCAAGCAATGCACCCAAGCGAGCGTCATTTTGACGTAAAACAGGAAAACGTTCGTCGATGATATCAAAAACTCTGTCCGGTTGCTCCTTCGCTATCAGTAAAGCAATGTCTACATAGCGAAACTGCTCAAAAATAGCAAGATCGCCATCGAGTGTCAGGTCCAGCACTCGATCCGGTGAAAACTCCATCATCATCTCAGCAAAGACCGCCTGATAAGCGATTTTCCGGTGCCAGTAGGAATGCATAGCTTGCACCCTCTTTAACGCGCTCAATGGCTCTCGAACTGCCATTACCCGTAGTGCTTCGGTCAAAATAGCATCACGATAGGGTGCGTGTAAATCGCCATTTGATTCCGCCCAAGCATACAGACCAACAGGATCCTGATCAGCCAAATAACGAATCAAAGCATCAAATTTAAGCCGTTCTCGCCCACGCAGCGAGTTTTGTTCTGCAAGTGTCTGCAAGACATCAAGCTGTTCGCGATAATTAACAGGCAGTTCCTCCGCATACAGAACTTCGAGCATTTGTCGGCGTAGGGATTGTTCATCTCCCACGGGATGTTGCGCCTCAGCCGCCTCGCCGATAGACGCGGATACGATTTCGGCGGACTCCACGGAGACCAGCTCAGAAACAAAGCTCGAATGCAGCCACCAGCCAACACCACAGCCCAGCAACAGAAGCATTGCTCTCATAAAAAGCTGCAACCCGCTACGATAGAACGGGGTCGAAGGTGAAACCTGATAACTCATTTAGCTAGATACTGCCTCCTATAGCGCTCTTTAGTTTGTTCATTCGAGAGTGCCCAATCCAAAGCAGACTCCATATCGTCCTGCATCCATACAGGAAAATAATTAAGACAAAATGAATAACGCTCCATTAAATAGAAACATGAAGAATACACATGTTTCTGGTCAAGTATAATCCCGAGCGCCTACAGTTAGTAGACCGACACTAAAAAAGGCCGCCCTTGCGGACGGCCTTTAAAGTGGTGGTGAGAGCCGGATTCGAACCAGCGAACTCAAAGAGAACAGATTTACAGTCTGCGTGCTTTAGCCACTTGCATATCTCACCAAAAGTGAAGAAGTGGTGGACTGTAGGACTAAGTTTCACTTTGCCAAGTATTTTTTTTAAAAATTTTCTGTGCATCGAGCAAAGACTTTTATAGACCTAGAAAATGCTGTGCAGCCATACCCTGCACAGCTTTTTCTTTTTAAATATTAAGTCCGATGCCACGCGAATCATTTAGCCTGAATAATCTTCCGAATTGGATGCGGGGTCGTTTTAACGACGGCCAGCGCTTTTTGATGCTATGCATCTGCGCAGGGGTCCTCTGTGGCTTGGTGGGGGTAAGCTTCCACTTGGCGATTACTTTTGTATTTGAGAATATGTTCACCTTGTATGAGGGATTGGGATTCTGGACGATTCCTGCGATGATTTTGTCGCCGGCGCTGGCGGGCCTGATTGTGGGCTTAATGATTCGCTACGTATCTCCGACTGCAAGCGGCTCGGGGATTCCACAAACAAAGGCGGCCTATTACCAAAATTTTGGTATCATCAAAACGCCTGAAGCCTTTTGGCGCTTCATCATAGGCACCATCTCTGTTGGTTTTGGTAACAGTTTGGGCCGCGAGGGTCCAACCGTACACATTTGTAGTGCCATCTCCTCGAAGTTGGGCCGTGTTTTCGGCTTAGGAAAACTGCGCATTCAATCCATGGTACCCGTAGGCATGGGCGCGGGCATTTCGGCAGCTTTCAATGCGCCGATCTCTGCCATTACTTTTGTATTTGAGGAGCTATTTGATAATAATTTCAGTAGCAAGGCGCTGGGCGGCATTCTGATTGCAGTGGTGGTCGCAGCTGTGGTGGAGCGTAGTTTACTTGGAGAGCACAGTGCATTACATGCGACCCGTGAGGTGTTTGAAACATCTTGGTGGATGCTGGTGTGCTTGGCGATCGGCCCCGCTGCGGGACTCTTAGGCCATGTATTTGTCTCTCTACTACTCGGCCTGCGCGGGTATTTTAAACAATCCACTCACTTTCCAGCCTGGGCACGCCCAGCTCTAGGGGGCTTAAGTGTGGGCCTAATCGGCGTGACTGTCTGGCAGTTTAGCAGTGGTCATAATGGCGTATTTAGTATCGGCTACGACGATCTCAATTCCGCACTGCACGGCCACCTGGTATGGCAGGCGCTGCTGCTGCTACTCATTGGCAAATTACTCGCCACTGCAATCTGCTACGCCTCGGGTGCCAGTGGCGGCATTTTTGCGCCGGTATTATTTATCGGCAGTATGCTGGGTGGCCTCTTCGGCGTGCTCATGGTCAAGTTTCTAGGTGTGGATCAATCGGTGGCCGCAGCAACTGCGCTGCTGGGAACGGGCGCATTTTTCGCGGCCGTCATTCGCTGCCCGCTCACCTCAGTGCTCATCATTTTCGAGATGACACAAAACTACTCACTGATCCTACCCTTGATGATCGGCAACTTGATCGCCTACATCATCGCTGGCAAGCTACGCAGCATCCCAGTCTACGATGCCCTACTCTTACAGGATGGCATCAGCCTCAAGAAACTGCCCGCTTATCGCGGCGATCGCGACTGGCGAAATTTGCCCGTCAGCACGATAATGACGCACGACTGCCGCAGCACACTGGGCGAACTCAACGCAGCGGACAATCTAGAGCGTATTGCCAAAGACGGGCACAAGCACCACGCCTACACCATCGTATCCAGCGACAACCAACAACAGTTACTAGGAATGATTACGCATCATGAACTAGAAGAATTACAAGCGGCCAACGATACCCGCTCGATCGCAGAATGGGTAGAAGGACACTCGATTATCGAAATACACCCCGACGATTCGATCCGCGATGCAGCGAATACTCTGGTGATACGCGACGTCATGCAAGCCCCTGTGGTGAGTCGTAAAGATACCCGCAAATTACTGGGTATCGTCACACTACACGACATCGCACGCCAACAAAACGCGATTGAAGACTCCTTAGCTTAAGCGATGATCTGCATGCCACGCACGAGTTCGCGCGCAAATCCTGTCAACTCGTCTGCATAACGATCGCAGAAGGTGATCAAGTTCTTGCGATCCAAAGCTTGAGCATCGACTAATAAACGGAAGCCAAGCTCGTGGGCATCGTAAGACTCGCCAGCCATCAGCATACACATTTCAGCCACATCGAACTGCGTTTGCTGACTGTAGCTGCCAATAACTGCCAGCCGTTTACACCACTCCCGCAACTCGGAAGAGCTATCGAAAGTCAACATCTGGCTCAATGCCGCCGACACACAGAGTAAGACTCGCATCTGCCGATTATTCCGTGATTTTGGCTTTTGATGCCAATACTTACGGTAGCCTTCCAAAAAATAGGGCGTCTCAATAAATTGATAAAAATCAGCCTCACGTTCGGCAAGTGGGGCCAAGTTTGGCTGTGCCGGTCGGAAGCCCGCGATATTGCGCTCGGCGAGCCAAGTGCGCAAGGGCCCGTATTTCTCGGGCGTAATTAAAGACTGCATGAGTCGATGCCTCGCAGCGCTCTCTCGAATCGACTCAGGCAATAAGTCCAAGATTGCCGCGCGTAGCTTAAGCACTGCTCGGGGATGGTCCATTCGCGCATTGATGCGTGACTGGATCGAGCGCTCTTCCTGCGCCGTAGGGCTAGATTCCTCGTAGAGCTCGCAGCACCAGCGCTCGGTGTCACTTAGCATATCATTTCCCTGAGTAAACTCGCGAATCCCTGACCAATGCTGCGAGGCACGTGCACCCGCAATCTCCCACGATAGGCAGTAGGCCATCGCTGTCACCAGAAATGCATCGGATTCTCTCATACTTTATTATGACTCAGGTTCAAGGCCACGTCCATCGCTCAAGGCATAAAGAAATAACTCGCAAACTCGGCAAAGTAGGCGTCCACGTAAGCGTCAAAGCCTAAAAAGTAAATCAGCGCCGCGGCTGCTAGCATCGGCCCGAAGGGCACCTGCGCTCCAAACTGCACCTCTTCCGCCTCATCGCCCTCGGCTCCCCTAGCTCCCTCGGCCGAAGCAGCTTCCGCAGCTTCCGTGCCCGAAGCCCGCGCTTTGCCACCAGCTCCGAAGAGACGCCCCAACAATAGGCAGGGCAACAAGATCACAGAGCCCACCAACGCACCGCCAAACATGGAGAAGACAGCACCCTGCCAGCCGCAAAAAGCGCCCACAAAACCTACAAATTTAACATCGCCCTCGCCCATCGCAGGCTTGCGGAAGACAATCTCTCCCAGCACGGCAATCCAATAGACCAGTCCAGCGCCCACCAGAGCCCCCACGATCGAACTCACCCCTGACTGAATATTACTCACAATGGGTAAACCATCTACGCCATGAAGCGCAGGAAAAATAAAGGAAAGGATCACGCTAATCACCATTCCTCCAATCGAGAAACGATCGGGAATGATCATGTGATCGAGATCAATAAAGGTCGCACAAATCAAAAAAGACACAAAGAACATGCCGAGTAAGGCCACCAAAGGCGAATAGATCAGCCACACCCACAGAAAAAGCACCGCCGTCAGCAACTCAATCGCGGGATAGCGTATACTGAAAGGTGCCCCGCAGCAACTGGCCTTCCCGCGCAGAATCAACCAGGTAAAAATCGGAATATTATGGTAAAACGGGATCGGTCGGCCACACGCGCAGGTAGAGCCCGGAAAAATAATCGAGCGGCCCGCTGGTATACGGTAGATACATACATTAAGGAAACTCCCTGTCAGCGCTCCAAAAATCGCTGCCAATGTGGCGAAAAACCATGGAAAATCCTCATTAATAAATTCAAAAGTCTCGAACATAAGCGGGCCGTCAGCACATCAAGGGGTGAAAACACTTAGGCAAGCGACATCTAGGCCACGTGGAAAGCTTAACCTTAAAAAAAATACGTGCAAGTTCGCGCAGACTCCCTAAGCTGCCTGCAGTATGCCAGCAGAAGTAATGCGTAGACCGGGCGGTTTCCAGCCGGTCATTCAATTTTCGATCCACGCCGACAACAAAGTCGGGCGGCTCAATGAAATCATCGGGCTCCTCTCTGTCCATGAAGTGCACATCATCGCGCTCTCAGTGCTTGATACGACCGACAGCTCAATCATACGGATTATCGTCGATTACCCAATCGAAGCGCAGAAGCTCTTGATTGAACACCAGTTCTCTTATGTGCAAAGTGAACTCATCGCCGTCGAACTGACCAGCGAAGAACAAATAAAAACAGTCACCTGCGCACTGGTGCAGGCGGAAATTAACATCCACTATATTTACCCCTTTCTGGTGCGCCCTCACGGTCGCTATGGCTTAGCGATCAGCTTAGAGGATAATGAACTCGCCGCCGAAACACTCACTCGTAGCCAGCTGACTGTCATTGGCCAGGACGATATCGCACGCTAAATTTCATATTCGAGGCCCGCTAGGCTTGCCGCCCTTCCGAAAAGACTTCTATATTGGCGATCATGCCACGTACCCGCTCACGTCCCAAAACCGAAGAAAAGTTTCAAAACGCAGTTTTGAAGCTTGTCGCGGACGCAGGCTGCAGTGCCCTCGGGATCAACGCAGTCGCCAACCTGGCCGGCGCCGATAAAGTATTAATTTATCGTTACTTCGGAAATTTCAACGGGCTGCTACAGCTGGTCGCCGAGAGCCGCCAATGGCTGCCCTCGGCCGACGAGTTGTTCCACTCCCTCCCCTTCAATTCGCCGGAGCGTTGCGAGCCCTTAGCAGTGTTGCATAAGATTTCAGATCATCTGGTGCAACACGTCCAAGCTGACAAGTGCACCCATCAATTGGTGCGTTGGCGGCGCACCCGAGCTTGTCCGCTTTGTCTGCGATTCTCCGAAGAATGGCATCAACTGTGGAAAGAGCTCTCCACACAACTCGCGACACACAGCAGCACATCGAACACGCAACAACGCCAGCAATGGTCACACGCCTGCACTCTGCTCGCATTTACAGTGGAAGCCCAATTGTGTGACGAGCCGCTAGACCACGACTGCCTAGAGACCCTCGCGTATGGACTCGAAAGCCTGGATCAACTGCCGGAGCTAGAAAATTTGCAAAAGCTAAATACGCAGGAAGATGTACGACCGCCACAGCTCATGGAAGAAAGCCTTCCCACTAATTTGCTCTAACTTCAGCTCTAACTCTAGCTTTAGCTTTAGCTTTAGCTTTAGCTTTAGCTTTAGCTTTAGCTTTAGCTTTTAGGGTGAATAATAGCAGGGGCTGCACAATTCAAGCGCCTCAAAATCCTGGCTCAGACAAACAATCAAGCTAGGCGTCTAAATTACACTTCGCTGAAACTTTCATTCAATAGGTCTCGATAGTTAAATCAAGCAGCACGTTCCGCTGCGAAATTAACACCAAAATATTACAGATCATGAATACTAAGTCACTCATTCTCCTCGTTCTCTCTTCCTCACTTATCGGCATCACTGCCCAAGCAAAGCCCGAAGGCGAACCACGCGACAACCCAGGTAAGCGCCCCAGTCCACAAGAACTCTTCCAGCGCTTAGACGCCGACGAAAACGGCACCCTTTCGCTAGAAGAAGTTAAAGGCCCCCTCGCTGAGCAATTTGATAAAATTGATGCGGATGGCGACGGCGAACTCACCAAGAAGGAACTAATCGCCGCCAACAAAGATCGTCGTCAGGCTGGCAAAGATAAAGGTCCTCAGCGCCGCGGACAAAACATCAAAGCAGCAGACACCAACGAAGATGGCTCCATCTCTAAGGCAGAAGCCACCGAAGCCGGACTCGAGCGCCTGCTAGAGCACTTCGACGAAATCGATGCCGACGGCGATGGTGAAATCACACGCGAGGAAATGAAGGCCATGGCCAAAGGCAAACGCCAAGGCCCCCCAGAGGACGAGTAAAACTCGCCTTTACATCCACAGATAATTTCGTCTCAGCCCGAGAGCTCAAAAGCTCTCGGGCTTTTTCTTTGCATTTCGCTCGATGCCTTGTTTCATTCCCGCCTTTTATCAAATACGTATGCGTGAAGTGGAAATAGCAGTCACTCAAGCATTTCACTTCACAGACTACAGATAAATCCTAATACTCTTAATCGGCGTCCAGCGCCGCCAGGTCATGATCACAATCAATCAAGTCTCCCACAACTTCGGCAAGAAGGTTCTCTTTAATGGTATCAACTGCGTCATCAATGCGCATGACCGGATCGCCCTCGTCGGCTCCAACGGCTCCGGTAAGACTACACTACTGCGCATGCTCATGGGCGAGCTCGACTGCGATAGTGGTAATATTGAGAAGGCAAGCTATGTCAGCGTCGGCTACCTACCCCAAGATGGTATTTCTGTATCCGGAAAAACACTTTTTAAAGAAGCCGAGAGCGCCTTTGGCGACATTCTAGAATTGCAAAAAAATCTAGAAAAAGCGGAAGAAGAAATGCTCGAAATGGACACCTCGACCGATGAGTATTACGACTTGATCGATCTGATGGGCGAATGGGAGCAACAACTTGAAGACCACGAACCTGCAAAAATGAAGTCGCGCATCGAACGCATTCTGCTGGGTATGGGCTTCAAAAATAGCGACTTTGAGCGTGACACCGGTGAGTTCTCCGGGGGTTGGCAAATGCGCATCGCACTAGCCAAACTACTCTTGCAGAACCCGTCTCTAATTATTTTGGACGAACCGACCAATCACTTGGATATCGTCTCGCAGCACTGGGTGGAGCAATATTTAAAACATTATCAAGGTGCCCTGATCGTAATCTCTCACGACCGTGCCTTTCTCGACGAAGTCACTAACCGCACCCTCGAACTAAAGTTAGGCAGCCTCACCAGCTACAAGGGTAACTACAGCTACTACCAGTCCGAGAGCGACAAGCGCCTCGAAACCCTGCGTAAGGCTCACGCTAACCAGCAAAAAGAGATCAAAGAGATCAAAGACTGGATCAACCGTTTCCGCTCCAATGTGAAAAAGGCTAGCATGGTACAAAGCCGTATTAAAGCACTGGAGAAAATGGAGTTGATCCAGATCCCACGCGACGAAAAGAAAATGTTCTTCCGCTTTCCTAAAGCGCCCCCAGCCAGCGCCAAAGTCATCACAATTAAAAACCTGCACAAGGCCTACGGAGATAATGTTATCTTTGACGGCCTCGACCTACGCATCGACAAGGGCGATCGCATCGCAGTCGTCGGGGTCAATGGCGCGGGTAAATCCACACTCGCCCGCATCATGGCCGGCACCGAGCCCTATCAAAGCGGCGAAGTGGAAAAAGGCATTAACACCGTACTCGGATACTTTGCACAGTCGCAAGCTGACGAACTCGACCCTAATAATTCTGTATTAGAAGAAGTCGAAAAAGCCGCCATTGGTAACGACGATGCGAACCCGCGTGGCGCACTCGGAGCCTTACTTTTTTCTGGCGACGAAGCGCTCAAAAAGACATCCGTGCTCTCGGGAGGAGAGAAAAATCGCGTCGCATTGGCGAAAATGCTAATGCACCCCGCCAACTGCATGATTTTGGACGAACCGACCAATCACTTGGACATCAAGTCTAAGGAAGTACTGCAAGAAGCCATCAATCTCTATGAAGGCACTGTGATTCTGGTCAGTCACGACCGTGCCTTCCTCGACGGCGTGGTCAACAAAGTGCTGGAAGTTTCCCCCGGCAGCACACGCATGCTCACCTGTAACGTATCCGAATATATAGAACGTTTGGAACAAGAAACGGCAGAGCAGCTGGACCGCTAAGCCATCATTCAGTCCCGCCGAGCACTCGTCAGCCGCGAGTGCTCGCGGCAGCGCTGACACTGAATCCTCCACCACAATTTATAGTTTATACGCATGCAAAGAAGCTCAGTATTTACTATGTGATTTAACCCTTAAAAACTCAGGCTCGCTTTTTAAATAAACTACGTTATCAATTTTCGCTAAACCCTCAATGATTACGATGGAAACACAAGAGCAGCCCAGCATTCCAAAAGTATTAATTGTTGATGATGAGCCACAAAACTTAAGACTGGTAGGTGAGATCTTACGTCGCGCAGAGATCGGCTTCATACTCGCGCTCAATGGCCAAGAAGCCCTTGACGCAGTCGTTACAGAAAAGCCAGATCTAATCCTGCTCGACGTAATGATGCCCCAAATTGACGGCTTTGAGGTATGCGCTCGACTCAAGAAAGATCCCCAGACAGCTGAAATACCAGTGATTTTCCTCAGTGCTGCCACGAGCCCGGCAGAAGTCGTCAGCGGATTTACAGCGGGAGCGGTTGATTACATCAAAAAGCCATTTGTCCGTGAAGAGCTGATGGCACGCGTGCATACCCACTTAAGGTTGAGTGCAACTCAAAGGCAGCTAGACGCCGAATCGAAAGCCAAAGCCGATCTACTAGCACGTCTAGCCCATGATATAAAAAACCCATCGGGTGCCATTAAAGGACTGACTAATTTCATTCTCGAAGAACTCAAAGGCTGTCAACACGAGAACTTGGAAGAGATTCTCTCAATGACTCGATTGATTCAAGACTCAGCCGATGGCATGAGCGACTTAGTCGTCGGCATACTCGACGAAGCACGCTCGCATTCCAGCTCCACTCAGCACACGGTTACAGAGACGATCCAAGTCGCCGAAGTCATCGAATACCTGCTACACCTCAATCACTTAAGCGCAAAAGAAAAAGAGATTCATATCGAGTTCGCAAACAACGCTCCCGCTAAGGTCGCGATTAGTCGGCGCATCCTCGTCGAAATGTTTGATAACCTACTCAATAACGCGATCAAATATTCGGCAGAAGGCACAACGATACACATCCATCTGAGCCCCTCACAGTTCTTCGAGTCTGGAATGCGCTTTGAAGTGATCGACCAAGCCCCCACCATCAACGAAACATTGCGCAAAGGCTTGTTTACCGCCTTTGTTCGAGGCGACTCTCGACACACGCATGAACCTTCCCACGGAGTCGGTCTCTCAATCGTCCAAAGACTCGTCCAGATGCACTCGGGGAAAGTAGGAGTCGAAGCTAGTGAGCGCGGTGAAGGCAACCGATTCTATATCGAATTACCCACCCCCGCCTGCCACTAAAATTACAGCAGTATTCCCACTCAAGTGCATCCACACACGAAGCCTCCTCGATTTCACTCTCATTCGCAGTATTGGCTTTTATTGCTCCTGAGCTTGCTGCTATTCAGCCTCAGCTATGCGAGCGAAGAAGTGACAGCGCTGGAAGATTACCTAGTCAAGAATCTTACCACCGAAGACGGGCTGCCGATGAATCAGCTCAATTATATAGATGTCTCCCAAGAGGGCTTCCTATGGATTGCGTCTTTTGAAGGTCTCATTCGCTACGATGGAGTCGACTTCAAGAGTATTACTCACCACGATTACCCCGAACTACGAGGTGGCGCATTTGATCTAACGATCGATCGTCACAATGGCCTATGGGCCTTCGACACCAACCAGAGGTATCTTTTTCACAGCCGGCAAGGAAAACTGCAGCATTGGGAGACCGATCAACTGACAGAGGTATTAGACTACAACCTCTTCCTTGATTGGGATGGCGAGACTGTTCTACTGGGCAAGCATCGCTTCTATCATGTGATCGACGGCAGCCTCACTGAGTATCCGCTCCCCGGAGTGGAAGGGCGATCCATACACTACGCACTCTTTGCCAACGATAGAAGTCTATGGCTCGCAGATAAAAATTACGGCATGTATCGTATCGTTGACGGGCAAAGTACGCAGATCGATCCCAAAACGTTGGGCTCCAAGTCAGGGCGGATTGTATTACTCGAGCAAGGCATCGGCCAAACAGTCTGGGCAATTTCAGCCGAAAATGACTTACTACACTTTCAGGACGGGAAATGGAGCCTTTATCAAGACCCCGTGCTACAGCAAAGCGGCCACACACGAGCCATGCTAAGCGTAAGCAACGGCACAGTTTGGATCGGCACCCAAAACGGAATGTTTCGTTTCCAAAACGGACAGATCAAAAAACTACCTCGTAGTCAGTATCAAGACGAAGACCACATTTACTCCATCGCACGCACCCCTGATGGAAACATTGCCTACAGCACTTTCAACAACGGAATCAAACTACTGCAAAAACGTGTGTTTCACACACACACACGAGATGGTGCTTTTAAATACGGAGTCGTTCGTAGCATCTGTCCCGAAATAAGTGGGCACAGCTACCTTATCGGCAGTATCGATGGCGTCAGTCGCATAGATTCCAAAAGTGGGCACATTGAAGCCCGATTCCCGGAGCTTCAAGGCATCGACATTACCGACATCGAGATCATCACGCCGGATCAGATCTATTTTTCAAGCTACAGTCACGGCCTCTATGCATACATTGATGGCAAAATGCAGCGCTACACACAAGAAGACGGACTGCCCGCAGATACAATCTACCAAATTCAAAAAATGCCTGACGGGCGGCTGGCACTCGCGACCTACGATGGCTTGGTATTCTTCGACGGCGAGAGCTTTGCCCCCCTGCCCAGCGACGCCAAACTACCATCCAATCTAATCATCTCACTGTTTTTAGATGGCGACACGCTCTGGTTCTCGATGGCTTCCGCAGGAATCTATGCCTACCGCGATGGACAGATCATTCCATGTAGTCAAGGTAGCGAAATCGAAGCGACCACAGTCTTCCACCTGACTAAAGACCTGGATGGAAACCTCTGGGGCGGTTTTAGCGGAGGAATCTTAAAAATTAAAGATGAGCAGCTGGAAATTTTTCAGATGCCTAAGAGCTTTCCCTATATCAATATTTTCCACGTATGGCGCGATGCCAGCGAAGGCCTTTGGATCACAACCAACACGGGCCTCTATCGTGTCAAAATAGCAGACCTAAGCCCCTCCGATTCTTCGCAAGCATTTACCTTTCAAAGTTATTTCAAAGCAGACGGGCTCCCCTCGAATAATATCACCGCACTCTCCGAAGCCTATGCAGAAGGCGGCATATTTTGGGTTCCCTTCAGCGAGGGCGTGCTCGAACTGGACCCCAGCCTGCTCAAAAAAAATCATTATCGTCCCGAACTGTTAATCGATCAAATAGAGGTTAATGGTCTCAACCTAAGCCCAGCGGAACTTGAAGAAAGCACCCCAAAGACATTTGCCCCCGGCCTGCGTCACTTGCGCATCAACTACACCGCTCCTCTCTTTCAAGGCGGCGAGGATCTAAACTTTCGATACCGCCTGCAGGGCTTTGAAGATTGGATAGAAAGCAACCGCCGAGAAGCCGTCTATACCAATTTACCCCCAGGAGACTACACCTTTGAGGTCACCTACGTGCTTGATCGCAGCGACTCCGATAATGAGGCTAAATGGGCACGCTTTCATTTCAAAATCGAACCTTATTTTCATCAAACTGTCTGGTTCTACTTTTTAATCGTCAGTGCTTTTGTAATCGTTGCCTTCATCGCGCACAACAATCGCCTGCGAAGAGCGCAGCGTCAGAATGAACGGCTCGAAATGCTAGTCGACCAGCGCACCCAAGAGCTCAAGCACCAAAGTGAAGAGCTCTTAATGGCTAAAGAGCATGCGGAATCAGCGAACCGTTTAAAGAGTGAATTTACTGCAAATATCAGTCACGAAATTCGCACCCCGATGAACTCAATCATCGGCTTTACCGACATCTTACGCAGCGAAACGCAAGACTCAACGCACAAAGACTACCTCAATACCGTGTACCGCTCTGCGACGATGTTAATGGCCATGTTCAACGATCTACTCGACCTGTCCAAAATCGAAGCCAATAAGCTCACGATGCACCCGCGGCCCTCAGACCTCGTCTTGGAATGCCGCGAAGCACTACAGATGCTCAGCCCCAAGCTGAGTCATAAAGACCTAGCCGTGAGCTTCGAATGCTCCCCCGACTTCCCGCAATGGCTACAAATTGATCCAACACGCTTTCGGCAAGTACTGCTCAACATAATAGGTAATGCCATCAAATTTACCGATTCAGGCGACATCAAGATTCACCTAAAACTACTACAGTCCTCCAAGGCCCATGCGAGTATCTCCTGCCAAATCATGGACACTGGCATCGGCATACCACAGAAGATGCAGAAACGCATCTTCCAAGCATTTGAGCAGGCCAGCCGCGACTTCACACGCAATGAAACAGGCTCCGGCCTAGGCTTAGCGATTTCTCAACGATTGGTCAAAATGATGAACGGCCGAATATACGTGGAAAGCCAAGAGGGCGTCGGCTCCAGCTTCACCATCGAATTGTACAACTTAGAAAGATGTCATCAGCCCAAAGCCGCAGCGACAGTCGCGAAGCCAGTAAATATCAATGCACAGCCCAATGAAGATTTACCGCCTGAAATCGATGCGGCGTGGATACTCGAGATCCTCAACATCGAAGCACTTGGTAAAGAACTATTCGACTCGCTGCTACAGATCATCAAAACCGAACTGATGCCCGCTCTCACTAAAATGGACACGGAGCACCTACAGTCAGTGATCTATAAACTTCAAAGTATTAATCAGTCTAAGAATATTGATAGCCTCGATGCCTTGTGCCACATGATTCGAGAGTATTCTGAACGAATCGACATATCCAAAAGCCGCAGCTTACGCCGCCTACTCGACGAAGCATTGAGCGAAATCCCACAAACTAAAACATGAGTGTCAACGTACGCAGACATCGACTCTACCTATTCTTACTAACAGCGATCTACTTGCACCAAAGCACGGCGAACCCATCAACCAGCTCGAATAATAGCTACCAACAGCTTGAGGAATATGTGGTGAGTTCCCCCATCCCGCACGAGGCCAGCGTATTACCGAACGATCACCCTTTCAGCTCGGTCTATGGCTACGAAAGCGGTATCCTCGACACACCGCGCAATGTCACCGTGATCTCCAGCACACAGCTCGAAGCCATCAGTCTGAAAGATGTGCGCGATTTTACCAAGCTAACCACATCCAGCTACACTGGCTCTAATTTTGGCTCCCCCACGACCCCCAGTATCCGTGGCCAAGCCGCAGACACCCTGCTCAACGGCATGCGCAAAGGTTTGACCAACAATGGTAATGGCCTGCCACTCAACACCAACTCCCTCGAATCCGTCAACATCCTGAAAGGGCCTCCCTCGGTGATGGTGGGCGTTTCGCAATATGTGGGTGGCTATGTCGACTTGCTCACCAAGCGACCAAGTGGATACAACGAAGGCCGCCTCGACCTCACAATCGACAGTGAAGGCATGCGAAAGATCGCGCTCGATCAAAATTTCGCACTCAATGAGTCGAGCAGCCTACGCATCAGCCTCAGCGGTGAAGACAGCACCGACTACTACTGGGACGACTTTCGCCGCCAAACCGCGGCCTTCTACGCAGCCTACGAATGGATCCCGAACGAGCAATACAAGCTAGAATTCATGGCCGATTACTATCAGGCCAACTATACCGAAAACTGGGGCATTAACCGCCCCACACAAGACCTGATCGATCACAATCAATACGTAACTGGCATCGGCAGCAGCGGAGGCTTTGGCGACAGCCTCATCACTACCGGCACCACCGAAATTAATCGCACCGCCCGCTTACATGGCGAAGGCGACGATTCCAATGGCGAGTATCTCTCGCTACAGATGATACATACGCTCAGACCCAGTCCCGAGCTCAGCATTGTCAACAACTCACTCTTTCAATACCGGGACCGCGACATCTACAGCTCCTACGCCTACAATGAAGCGCTGCGTGACAACATACGCTTCGAAAACCGCAGCGAATTTCGTGGCACATTCGACTTCTTCGGCTTCGAGCATCGCTTCAACCTCGGAGCGGCCATCAGTTATCAAGATGTGTGGGCGACCAATGACTACTACCACGAGCCCGCCAATGCCTGGGACCTCGCGAATCAAGGCTACGACGACATAAGTGTCAACGATGCAGGTGTCTTCCTGGATCCTAGCGCGAGCAACTTTCTCAATGCCGTGCCCGTCTACAGCGAGTCCCCACGTGGGCAACTCAGCTTCCTGCCCGGCAGCACCTCAAATAGCTATTTCTTTCCAGGCATAGGAGACGACTATAATACCAATGGCACCAACGACGGCATTCCCGACGGCCAGCCTGACGGTGTCTTTGTATTAGGTAATCAAGACTCCAACGACTCTCAAATCACTGGCATCGGCATCTTCCTACAAGATGAGATTCAGCTAAACCAGCGCGTCTCACTGCTACTCGGCGCACGTCTGGACTATGTGCATGTTGAAACAGCCGATCCGCTCTACGATGACATGATGCGTTACATGAGCGCCTTCTTCCTCCCCGACGAGCTCGCAGCCGCCGGCGTTAAAAAAGGTGAAGATTCACACGAAGATTTCGTGCCCAACTATAACGTCGGACTCGTCTACAAACTGAGCGCTTCACAGCGACTGTATGCCAACTATAACTACAGCGAGTCCATCCCCACCGACCTAGGCGGCGGTATCGCACTCCCCGAGAGCGGCCAGCTCGACCACGAAAGCTTTAATACCGTCAGCGAACTCTATGAACTAGGCTACAAGGCCACCTTTCTCGATGACACCCTCTACTACTCGGCCAACATCTTCCAACAGAGTCGCAATGAGCCGCAATCCATCGGTCCCGACCAAAAAGTCGAAGCCCATGGCTTCGAAAGCGAACTGCATTATCAACCAAGCGAGCGCTTCTTTTTTATTGTCGGATATAGTTATATCGACTCCGTCACCCAGAACGGCGTAGTTTCTTCGCGCGTGCCCATCAGTGACGTAGCTTCCACCGGCGGTAGCTATGATTACAGTACATTCTACGGTTTTTCAGGCTACGATGCCAAAACTCCAGCGGTGCCCACACACATCATCAATGGCTTAATCGCCCACCAGTTTACGGAGCGTTTCTCCAGCACTCTCGGCCTACTGATCACCGCCCCGATGGACCTAAGCTTCAACGTACCCGGCGAATACACTTACAACTCCAATGATACCCCCACTGGCGAACCTCTTCGCAGCGCGGAAATCCCGTGGCAATACTCGCTTGATCTAGGCTTTAAATACGAAACCGAGCACTGGGCACTCGCCCTGCGCATTCTCAATTTAACCGACGCGGAAAACTGGGGTGCCGTCAACAGCATCTACGGCAACGACTCCGTCTACGCCGAACTCCCCCGCCGCTACGAACTAAGCGCCTCACTCAAGTGGTAACAACACAAGAAGCGATACTCTCCGGCCGATAAGGCTCACCTCTTTAAATCAATCTGATACACTGTTCCTGCAAGCATCCATGCTCGAGACCGCGTACATTTCTGCCGGCGTGAATGCACGCCGATAAACAGCTAAGCCCGCAAGCTGTCCTTTGAAGAAATTCCCCATGCAACCACTGCGATCAACGCCGGCAACGGTAAAATCGGATCCTGTCGCACCACCATCATGCAAGCCGCCTGCCATACTGTAGGGATTAAGCCCAGGGCGAGCGTCGAGTAGTCCATTTAGCCAAGCATAGCCCTGAGAGCCGTCGTAGCTCATAGCCACAACCGACCATTCATTACAAGGCACCAACGACTGACCGACTGGGCCGTCAATACAGTATTTATAACCCGGCGTGGGGCCGCCCACATTGGAAAGATGCCCCGTCACTTGATGATGCTGACGCCAAACAGATATATTTAAGAATAAGCCGTACTGACGCCCAAGCTCACTTTCGTTCCACTGCCCTGCAATAAACTCGCAACCTCCATGCTGCGTGGCTTCACGTCGCAACCAGGCCACTACAGTTAATTGACCATTTTCACCGTGAATATCCAGCTCCGGGCATTCGGCACGAGGACATGTCAACCAAGTCCCTTCGGGGATGACAAGTGCCGATCCGCTCAAGGGTGCATTTGAATCCGTCGACACCTCCAGTGGCCCCTCCGATGCGGTCAAAGTATAAGGCTCTCCCTGCACAGCAGTCCACGAACTGCCAGCCTGATTAAACTCCCAATAAGCAACGAGTCCGGGAAAGTCATCCGCTTGGCGGGACATCAAAAAAGAATTTTCAGGGTGTTCCAGCATGCATCGAATCTTCAGGGTTCTTGAAGATTCTCAATTAAAATCTACCGGACGTCATTTTTAATAATCAACAAAGCGAAATCAAAATGCCAGCAATCACGATTTGCGTATTGCTCCATCAAGCTTCAAATACAAAATGAAACACGAGCACAAAACTCTAGGAGTCTAAACCCATGCTCGACCAAGGCACAGCCCAGTGTTGCTCCCACAAAATAAGAACATTCAATCCCCCCCCCAGAATGAAACCTAATATCGTTCTCATAGTCGCGGATCAATTCCGTGGCGACAGCCTTGCTTGCGACGGCAATCAAGAAATCAAAACACCGCACTACGATGCATTAGCCGCGCGAGGCATGCGCTTCTCCAATGCCTTCACCCCCTGCCCCATTTGTGTTCCGGCGAGAGCAACCATGATCACGGGCAGATATCCGCACAATTGCACAGGCACTAAAAATAACTGTGGCCGAATTCCTCCCGAAATCCCCAAGCTCCCTGAGCTGCTAGCTCAAAATGGATACCGGACCTATGCTTCAGGCAAACTGCACTACCTCCCCTATAAAGGCCCAGGTGAAGAAAGAACACTACATGGTTTTCAAGAAGCGAAATTAGCAGAGTCGGGCCGTATCATCTCTCAACATGATAAGTCAGGGAAGACTCCTGGCTTAGAGGATTACTTTGACTACTTAGAAACCGTCGGTTGGGGCGGTTATACCCGTGCGCATGGCATCGGTAACAATGATATACATCCCGCCGCGTCACCACTGCCGGGAGAACACACTGTCGATGGCTGGGTCGCCACAGAAGCTATCAATTTTTTAGATCAACACCAACAAAACTCCCCCGATCAGCCCTTCTTCCTAAAGGCCAGCTTCCCGAAACCACACGCTCCATTCGACCCACCACGGCCCTACGATTCAATGTATTCCCCACGCGATCTCAAAGAGCCTCATAAGTCGCAGGATGAGCGACCACGCACGCCGGGGAAGCAGATTGAACAAAAGAAACATGGCTGGGACTATCTATCTCCGCAAGCGCAGCAGGTTATCAAAAGCCATTATTACGGGCTCATTAGTTTTCAAGATCAACAGGTCGGCCGACTCATTGAACACTTGGAAAAAATCGGCGCTCTGAACAACACTTACATTATATTTGTAGGCGACCATGGAGAGCAATTAGGCGATTTCGGCTATTACTTCAAAAGCTGCATGTATGAAGGCAGTATCCGAGTGCCCTTTCTAGTCAGTGGTCCTGGCATTCAACCACAGGTGTCCAACGAACTGGTTGGCTTGGAAGACCTAACGCCCACCATCGCCGACTTAGTTTCCATACCAATCCCTGCTGCGGTCGACGGCAAATCACTCAAAGAACTGCTCCATGGGAGTCACGAGACTGTTCGTGATGCGTACTACGCCTACTGCTTGGAATCGCCTCAACAAACTTACATGGTGCGCACGAAATCCCACAAGTACATCTACAACGAACTCGGGGGAACGGAAGAGCTCTACCAGCTGGAAACAGATCCAAACGAACTTAGCAATCGAATACATGACCCCGCGCTGCAAGACAGCTATCAGCAACTGCGCAGCGCATTGATTAACTGGGCTCAAACCCATGACGACCCCGTCCGACTGCCTAACGGCGAATTGGCCCAAAGCCCCATCCCCCCTGAAGCCGTTGCCTTCGATGCCAATGTAATGGGTTGGCGTCATTACTAATACAGCCTCCGACTCCACAGGTCCTATAATTACCTTGCAAAATGATGCTCGTGCACATTGACTATACTTCCCCTAGCAGGGAATGGTCTCTGCTAACTAAACCTCATACCAAATGAAAGAAACAAAAAGACACTCCTCAGGCCTTCGAATTCGTTACGGCCACATCACTCTGACCCTGATTAGCTTGGGGCTATTACCTGCAGGATCCGCCAGCGCGCAGGTTTCCTGGACGGGCGTCACGGACGACAACTGGTCGACGACAGGCAACTGGTCTGGAGGCACCCCAGCGGGGGAAGATGTTGTCTTCGACAACACTGACAAGACGGACTCCACCACGGCCAACAGCATCGTTGATACGGATACGACACTGAGCTCTTTGTCGTTTGTGAATACTGGCAGCGGCACTTCGGACTGGCAGGTGGTCGAGATCGGCGCCACTGAAACATTGACTTTGGATGGCAGCGGCATTTCAGGGGGCAACGTTCTCTTAGTCGGAAATCCAGCGACAACGAGCACGAACTACACCCGCGCTAAAATAACTGGCGGCGGAGCTCTCGCCATCAACGCTGCTGATGATAATATCCTGCTGACCAGGGTAAGTAGCAGCACTGGCGTCGCCGATCTGGATCTTTCCGGATTGAGTTCCTTCACAGCCAATGTCGCCAATGTTTTCATCGCTCAGGGGTCACGCACCACCTCCAGCCTCATCCTCGCATCCACCGGAGATGGAATCAATGCCATCACAGCCTCCACACTGTCCGTTGGTGATAGTAACGCAGGTAACCCAGGCGGAGATAGTCTTCTTCAGCTTGGGACTGTCAATACGTTGAATGTTGACGATATTTTTGTGGCTGCACGGGCCCTGGATGGAGATGGCTGGCAGCGATCTAGTGGAACCATGGAATTTCAAAATAAGGATGAGAGTTCCAGTGTGGTTATTAGAGCTGCCGACGGCGTTTCCCGAGCCAATCTGTCGATCGGTCTCATGGGCAGATCCAATAAAGTGACTAATAGTCCCAATCTCACAGGTGACGTTGATTTCACGGGCGGCACGGTGGATGCCCTACTTGGAGATCTGACAATAGGCGAGCATCATGCTTATAATAGCAACGCTGGAGCCACTGGTACACTGAGTATGGATGCAGGGACGATCGATGCAAGCTTGGTCACCCTTGGCTATTCCGAATATCGGAGTGAGAGCAGTGCTAATCCAGCAACTGGTATTCTAAATGTCAGCGGTGGCACGTTCATTGCAGGAAGCATGTCTCTTGGCGAGAATAGCGGAAGCAATGGCATCCCGATAGGACAGGTTAACGTCTCAGAAACGGGGGTTGTGCAGGTCAACGGAGATATAACAATGGGGACTCGAAGCGGAGGCGCTACGAACGTAGGCGCCGAGATCGACATTGCAGGCGGATCGCTGACCGTGGACGGGAATATGGCTGAAGGGACGGGAGATGCCTCCAAGATTGAATCAAGCGTCAAACTTCATGGCGGCACGCTCGACATGACCGGTGGCACTGTAAAGGTCGATACCTTCACACTGGAAAGCGGCACACTGAAAAACTTGGGCCAATTCAACAGCGGCGACACTGTCGGTGCGGCACTGGTCAAGACCGGCACGGGCACTCTGAATATTGAAGGTAGCAACACATTCACCGGGGCCACCATGATCAACGAGGGCACAGTCGCGCTGGTCACTGCGGGGACTAACAACATTGCAAACTCCTCCGGAATTACGGTTGCCGATGGCGCCACATTTGACGTCAGCGGAGTCGTCGGAGGATTCACCTTGGCCGCCGGACAAACACTTGGCGGTGACGGAACCATCACCGGTGATCTAACTTTTGCGGCGGGTTCGGGCTATGCATTCAGCCTCACCGACACCCTCGCGGTCACTGGAACGGTCAATTTCGAAGGATTCGGAATCACCGACGTGGAAGGATTGGACAGCGCCACAATTGTTGGCACCTACAACCTCATCACTGGGACTGTGGACGCCACCAACATCGACAACATCGGTAGCGAAAATGCCTTTGACCTCGGAGACGGCAAAAGCGCCTACTTCGAAATCGGCAGCCTTGATCTAGTCGTGGTCCCCGAGCCATCCGCATTCGCACTGATCATGGGAGGATGCGCCCTACTACTGATCGGCCGCCGCCGTCGTTAGTTTCAATAGCAGTTCAGAGTTTATTTTCGAGGCGCACTCTTTGGAGTGCGCCTCTTTTTTTTTGCTCATGGTTGAAGAATCAGAGAGCACTTGCACACACACATCATTTAAAGACTGAACCGCCCTCGCCTTTCAGGGTACGATCTAAAAACTGCGTAATAGCCACCCATATTTCGAATGAACGGCACGGGCAAGGTTAACGCAAATTACAATAGATTATCAGATGCCAAAAATTGAAGCAAAAGAACTACTGTGCCTGCATACGTTGTGCGGCCCGTTGAGCACTAGTAAGTGCGTCATCCGTGAAACTGAAGAAGCTCAAGGTTGATTTTACTGGTTTGGAACGATCAACCTTATAGTCCGGGTTAATGGATTCCTGTAACTTACCATCGGTCACGACGGCGATTCCTGTAGTGCGCCAATCGGAGCGAAGCGGAACACGTTGATCGAAAATGGACTTCCATTGATCATTCTCATCCTTGTAAACAGTAATCACACTCACCGACGGAAGGCTCGATTTAGAACCAACTTTGACCACTTCTGATTTGAGCGGTTGGACCTGTGTCAGCTTCTCGTCAATTTTACTACTAATGACTACGGGGGAAATATTAATTAAACGATATGAGCGCTTGGGAAAATCAGACCAATCGTCACTATAAAAATAAAGCTGCGGCCGGCCATTCGGAGCAATGAGATAAATACCGAGCGCCGACTCAGCATCCCGAGGAAGCTTGCCCTCCACCAGCAATTCATAGCGAGGCCCCTCAGGAGTCTCTATTTTAGTGTATAGCTGAAGAGCACGCCCTTCTAGCTCTAGTTGATATACAGGCGAATTCTGATAAAGCGGCACATACACTACCTCAAAGTCCGCGCCTTGTTTAATATATAAATCGCTGCGATTCGTCTCAATGCCCATTAAGCGGACACTGACCTGCTCCGCCTTGGCAGTCAGAGCAGATAGGCACAAGGTCAGGGTAGATAGAAGAATTCGTGTAGTTCTGATTTGCATATGGAATAAGGGAATAAGGCTCAAAGTTCTGATTGTTCTAGAAAACGTATATCGACGATCTTGAAGCGACGCCCTGCCAGCTGATTGGCGCTGCTGAGGGACACAGTCTCGACGTCCGTATTGGCGAGATCGCTCGGATCTACATACTCAGGTAGACGTTGCACAACCGCTTCGACATAGGCTTCGGACGACACTTCACCGCTGATGGGGTCGAGGACGTTACCATAGCTACGAATGGTAAACGTATCCGATCGGACAGTTAACACAGGTTCCAAAGCTTGCAGCAGGTCTGCTTGCAAAGCCCAACCTGGAGATGATGCAGCAGAACTCGCGTTTGCAATCACCGTGGTTCCATCTAGATCGTAGATGATGCCACTGCCGACCTGCTCATGATGTATGATATCTTTTCTTGAGCCGATGAGATCTGTAATGCGAGAGATCACCACATCATAACTCGTATCAAACTTATTATTAAAGCTGCGGTCCAGGGCCGCTTGCAATGCCCCCGATAGACTGGTTCGGGCTAAGGGCTTACTGTCGCTTTGACTAACCAAGCGACGATTGACGAAATCGGCCATCGAGGCAAAGGGGCCGCGAAACTTGACCTCTTCAACGATCGCTTCAGCGAGTTGATAGAGCTTTCTGTCTTCAAGCGGCAGTGCTGCATCATCTTCTAAGTGTCGCCAACCAGCCCATGCGGCATCTGTAGTGCCATCCACCGTGCCTTCAGCAAACATAGGCAACTGGTTCAGAGTGCGCGGGAAGATGCCTTGACCCTCTGTTATACCACCAAAGTCGAAGCCTCGAAAGCTATTGAGCAAGGCATACCAAGCCTCAACCGAGGTGGAGTTGACATTAAACGCCCCATCTACATAGAGATTCTCGGCTGCGGCCGTTCCAGAACTACGAACTGCATCATCGTCGATATTCGCATCGAATGACAGTAAACGTTTATTCGGCAGTTTGCCATATTCGACATCAACTAAGCTGTCCTGTGGAATGCTAGAAAAGAAGTATTGATCGAAGAGCGCTTCGTTGAGCAGATAGGACACGTCGGAGAACGTCGTATCCGGATTGGTGCTCGTCACCACACCAATGGTCGCTTCACGAGGCACTTGCGCCGCGGCGTAACTATTGCCGATCGCGTATGTGGGCGTGTAGCCTAGCGTATTCAATTCGGGATCGCTGTCGATACTCACCGCCGGGTCTAAATGGTTCTCGGTCCAACCACCGGGATTAAAGTGCTGAAGCTGCCCCAGAGAGGCGATCGCAGGTTGTTGCGTAACATCATCAATACGCGGGATATCAAAGAAGATGGCCGTTTCAACCTGTGTGTAGGAATCTGAATAGCCCGCCCCCCAAACATAGTTTGCCGTGCTAGAGCTCAATGATTTTTCCAGTTTTCGGTCCGTATAGGAAGTCATGTTTCCAAATTCGGCTAAAGCATATGCAGTTGGCTTGCTAAAATTCTTACCTGGGAACCAGATACTCTCATCCTTGTAGCGAGACATTCGCGGCGCACGCAGATTAAAATCGGTAGCCCAGCCATCAAAATCGTGCCAATCCCAACGATCATCATAGCCAGTGTATTCATTGACCGCACCATGTAGCTCGAAGTTGGAAGCATAGGCCTCCGGACTAATTGTGGTATAGCTATTACTCTCGGTATACGTAGTCATTGCTGGCTCATAAATATTATTGGGCAAATTCCCTATATCCCAAAAACCTTGCCAGCTGATACGAGAAGGCACGGTCCTTGAATCGCTGTTGTCATACATGCCTTCACTTTCAAATACACCGATGTCTTGCAACAGCTGTTCGTTATCCTCCAGTGCTGCGGAGTCACCGGCATAGGTGCGCACACTGTAGAGCCCCTGATCGTCAATTAGCGTATACATCCGTTTGATACGTGAATTTCCAGCATTGTCGACATACTCGATCTCGGCGCCAGTGACACTGCCCACATCCCCGACACGAATTGAGTTGAACTTGGTATCATTGACGGCTGCAAACACAAACTGCCGTGGCGTACTAGCGCTAATTTCGGAGCCTGTATAGTTCGCGTATGAATCCCCCGGGTCCAAGCTTGTAGGCGAACTTACGAAAGTGTACCCGTAACTTGAATCATCAGAACTTTTTAAACTATAATACAGCGCTTCCCCAGGTTCGAGGCTGACCTCTGGCACAACAAACACCATATTCTCCAGCACTTCCTCATAGGAGTTGTTCACAAGATCGACCGGCGGGGTCATGCCATTATTATCCCAGTTCTTAGTGTTGTCGTCGCTGTCATGATCATAAGCGATTCTGAAATTAGCATCCGTCTCTGCGTCGAAACGGATTCTGAAATTGGAAACGGTCAGTTTTACATTGTAAGGGTTGGACAAGACAAACCAGGGACGGATATGCGCGTGAACTTTATAGTTTCGAGTCGCGGGGGCATCGGTCGCAGGATCGATGGGCGTTCCGAGATAATCACTCGACATCGTCATTCCAAAATTAAGAGTCAGCACCGCAAGTAGAGGATAAACGCCTGCTTCGGTTTCCGTTTGCGCGCGTGCAGTGATGGTATCGCTGCTTGCGTTGAGATCATAGCCCAGATTATAAAAGCTCTTTAATTGCCCCCAAGTGATGCGATCCATGGCGGAAGTGCCGCCGGGATAAATGGGATCGGTATCCGCGGGAGGACTACCTTGGCTCCCGCCTTCGAAATAGTAGGTCAGGTCTTGCTTGAGCCCCCCAGCACGGGTGTTGGTCAGTAAGCCACGACTGGAAAAGCTCAGATCGTGAAAGTGATCCTCTAGTAGATCTTCAAAACTAGCATCTAAAATCGTTCCTTGTGCGGGGCTCATTACTTTGAGTAAACTAGCAGCGAAAGCATCGTTCTGATAGGCGTAGCTTGTTCCGAAGCCCTCGAGCGCCTCGATTCCAAATCGCGGCGAAACACCGAGTCGTTTGTCCAAATCGGTCAGTGGATCACGAAGGTAAGTCGACTCCGCAAGATTGAACTTTGCTTTCACTCCCTCATCGCCCACCCACCATGCGAGCTCGCCACCGACCTGATTATTTTGGCCGGGGATCCCAATAGTAGCCACTTTGACCGCCTCAACGATCTCGCTCGAGTTGGTCGCAGCGGTCTTGCGCGCGCTCACCAGTTCCAACCAGTCTACATCGACGGCGTCCGTCCCCTCCTCACTGTCATCAAGCCCCGAAGCGAGCCATGCAATTGGTGCGCCGACAGCTCCGGGAGTCACATCCGAGTCCCAAACAACTGTATAATTTACCTTAGTAGGGTCCACCACCTTGGTGGAGTCATTACCATACAAAAGATCAGCACGTCCCGTCACACGCTGATCGGGCCCTGCGGCGACTTGCAGCTCCCCCAGTGCAATATGTAAGCCGAGCAGAGCATTGTTTTGAGCCAATAAGTCTTCTTTAATCATCGCACTACTGGACGTCTCGACGCTGACAAGTGTGGTGATACTGAGCAGCAAAAGTAACACAAAGGCCATCAGCGACATTGCAATCACGAGTGCAAATCCTGCTTTAGACTGTCTGCTCTGCAATATGACAAATGAGGTTCGAGTAGGATCGTCTGGCATAATGATAGGGCGATTGATCAGTTAAGATACTGCAAAGATTCAGACGCGGGAAGCAGTACAGCTTTTTTGCGCGATTCTATTAACGTAGATAAGGGACAGAAGGAAGGGCACGGTAATCAGATAGAATGTGCATCATGAGACACAAGAGGTATTATCTGTTTAGATATGAACGACAGTAGACTCTCTAAATTAGGCAATGTCAAGAAATGTGCACGTGAATCACAAAGCACACTCACCTAGCTCACCAATACTCCCTAACAGCGCTTATTTCGCCGAATTTTGCCGTTCAGCAACTTTTTGAGCAGTCGTGGATTCTTGATCTTTGAAGCTAAAATAGCTCAATTTAGCTTTCCCGACATCTGGAGCCCCCGTTGCCGCGGGGACGCCCATGGCTTGATCGAGCTTACCAGCCGTCACCACAGCGATACCAGTGATACGCCAATCCTCCACAAACGGGGTGCGCTGATTATAAATGGGCTTCCATTGGTCGTTACCATCTTTGTAAACAGTCATGACCCGAACGAGCGGAAGGTTCGAGTCAATCTCAACCTGAACGGTACCCGACTGGAAAGGTTGCACCTGTATCAGACTGTCTTCAATTTTACTGCTAACCGATACCGGTGAAATATTGATTAAGCGATACGAGCGCTTAGAAAACGTGGACCAATCGTCATCGTAAAAATAGACCTGTATTTGTCCGCCTGGCCCAATAAAATAGATGCCCAAGGCTGAATGAGCGCCCGTGGGAAAATCCCCCTCAACGACGACTTCAAAGCGTGGGCCCTCGTCTGTCTCGATTTTTGTGTAAAGCTGTAAACTTCCTTCACTTATTTCCGCCTTATAATACGCAGAATTCACATAGAGCGGAA
Source organism: Thalassobacterium maritimum (assembly GCF_031127805.1). Classification (NCBI taxonomy): domain Bacteria; kingdom Pseudomonadati; phylum Verrucomicrobiota; class Opitutia; order Puniceicoccales; family Coraliomargaritaceae; genus Thalassobacterium; species Thalassobacterium maritimum. The sequence continues at coordinate 27,744 of NZ_JARXHW010000003.1, forward strand.
TGTCTACAGACACAAATTCAGTCCCCTGCTTTAAATAGAGATCATTGCGCGAGACCTCGACTCCCATGAGGCGTACCTCGACCGCACTGGCATGAGCGATCAAGACAGCTGAGCACAGCGTAATACAAGCGATGAAAATACGGGGCATTCTAAGCGGGTAAGGAAACATAATTTAGAGTTCTGATTTGTCTAGAAAACGGATATCAATCACGGCAAACCTTCGTCCAGCCAGCTGATTCAACACACTGAGAGTAGGGTCATCGACATCCTTGTCCGGCGCATCACTCGTATCCAGGTATTCTGGAATACGCTGTACAACAGCTTCGACGTAGGCTTCGGCCGACACCTTTCCAGTCACAGGATGAAGCAAATTACCATAACTACGGATGGTGAAAGTATCTGAGCGAACGCTCATGGCAGGCGCCAAGGCTTGCAGTAGGTCTCCCTGCAACACCCAAGCTGGCGTGGAGGATGCCGCTGAGGCGTTCACGGTCGAACCATCCTCCCTTAAGAGCGGAGTCCCATCTACATTCAAGATGAGGCCACTGCCCAAATGATCAAAGTCGACAATCCCTTTTTTTGAATTCGTCGTGATCGCATCATAGTCCGGGTCGAAGTTACAATTAATGGTACGATCCAAGGCCGCTTGCAATGCACCGGAAAGACCCAGTCGCGCATCACTATCTGTATTCAGGACTAATTTACGATTAACGAAATCCGACATCGAAAGGAAGGGCCCCCGGGCTTTGACTTCTTCGACGATGGCTTCAGCGAGTTGATAGAGCTTACGCTCTTCCATTGGCAAGCTAGCATCATCTTCCATATGCCGCCAACCAGCCCAGGCGTCGATATCATTAGTGACCGAGTCGTCGCCATTGGACACACCGTCGACTTGGCCTTCGACAAACTCTGGCGACTGATATAGGCTACGCGGGAAGATCCCCTGCCCTGGATCGCTGGCATCTTTGTTACCGAACTCAAAGCCTCTAAAGCTGTTGAGTAAGGCGTACCATGCCCCCACCGAAGTCGAATTGACGTTAAAGGCGCCATCCACTAAGAGGTGCTCGGCTGCGGCAGTTCCAGAGCTACGGACATCCTCATCGGCGACCGTATCAATGGCAACCAAGCGCTTGTTTGCAAGCTTGCTATATTCGATATTAGCAGCGCTGTCCTGCGGAATAGTAGAGAAAAAATACTCGTCAAAGAGCGCCTCATTGAGCAAATAGGAAACATCGGAAAATATCGTCTCTGGATCGGTATCCTCGTCCACACGCACCGTTGCTTCGCGAGGGACGAGCGGCGCAGCGTAGCTATTACCGATCGCGTAGGAGGGCGTGTAGCCCAGCGAATTCATCAGTGGATTGATGTCCGCATTGTCAGGAAAACTTTCGGTCCAGCCCCCCGGATTGAAGTGCTGAAGCTGCCCGAGGGAGGCAAGCGCGGGTTGTCCCGAAGGCCCATCGAGGCGCGGAACATCAAACAAAATGACTTTTTCAACCTGCGCTGCCGTGCTCGCACTAAACTGAGCGTAGCCTGCACCCCAGGAGAAGTTCGGGGCATCATTCAAGTTAGGATAACGTAGCCCATAATAATAAATCACTCCGTCGGCGAAAATAGTGAAGCCATAGGCTGGAAAAGACTCTTGTTCGTATTTGTAGCGCGTCATCCGTGGGGCACGCAGGTTATAGTCCGTCGCCCAACCATCGTAGCCACTATGAAAGCTTCGGGTCGGGGCGCTGACTGCGCCATGTAAGATAAAGATGTTGGAGATAGATGTAGTGGACAGTTTTTTGGAGCGCTCGCTACTGGTATCAAGTGGAATTTCGGTACGGCGGGTGACGAGCGTGGTGGGGTCTGAAGCATAGTCGAAGCTCAACAAGCTACTGGGCAAATTATCAATCGGCCAATAGCCCTGATAAACGTAGTAATTGTTGCCGTGGGCTAGATCATAATATCGAAATGGCCCAATGTCTTGCAGGATTTTATCGTCTTCGTCGAGGGATGCAGAATCCCCCAAATAAGTACGCATCCAGTTGCTTCCGCTTTTTTGGGTCAGCTCGAGATACATCGCCTTAATCCGCCGAGTACCGGCCTCGTCGTATTCGATGTCGGCTCCAGAAATCCCACTGACGCCACTGCCCAAACGAATCGAGGTTATTCCAGAGTCATCGGCAGCCTCAAATACAAACTGCTGGGGCGCGTTTGAAGTCATGGCAGCATCCGTAAGGCTTGTGTAGTAACCGTCATAAGCGCTGCTGTGAAAGCTGTAGCCGTAAGTCGATTCGCCGGAGGGAGATAAACTGAAGTAGAGTGCCTCCCCCGGCTCCAGGGTGACCTCTGGCACCACAAAGACCATATTCCGCAATATGTCCTTATAGGTATAGGTGAGCAGAGTTGTCGACGGCACGGCACTGGCGGCATCGCCATAAGAAATTTTAAGGTGGACATCATCAGAGGCCTTAGACGCATCTGAAGCACCGAAATAGATTCTATAATTGGAAACTTCTAATTTGGTATTATACGGATTGGATAAGACGAAAGCGGGCCGAATGTGTGCATAGACGGAGTAAATCCGATCCTCTGGGGCAGCAGGTGTGACACCATTGAAATTACTCTCTAGGGTCATACCGTAGTTTAAGTGCATATAAGTGAGTAATGGATAGACGCCCGCCACCGTCTCTTCTTGTGCCCGCGCAGTAATCGTGTAGTCAGTCGAGATCCCGTCATCCGAGGGCGTGCTGATCAGTTCATGCCCTAAATTATAGAAGCTATTTAATTGCTCCCAAGTGATACGACTGAGCGCATCCGAACCATCCGCACGAATGGCTCCCATAGGACCACCTAGATTACCCTCGAAGTAATGCGTGAGGTCTTGCTTGAGACCACCCTCTCGCGTGTTGGTTAACAAACCATGACTATAAAAACTGAGATCGTGAAAGTGGTCCTCCAATGTAGCTCCGAGCTCGCTGTTTAAAATCGAGCCCTGCTCTACGCTAACTATTTTACGCAGGCTGGCGGCAAAGGCGTCGTCACTATAAGCGTAAGCCGTTTCAAAGCCTTCCATAGCCTCAATCCCGAAGCGGGGCGAAACGCCGAGTCGTCCATCCGAATCGATCGTGGAATCGCGTAGATACGTCGATTCAACCAAATTGAATTTCGCTTTCACCCCTTCATCACCGACCCACCATGCGATTTCACCACCCGCCTGATTCTTGTCATTCGCAATCGAAACGGGGGCGACTTTAACGGCTTCGATCAGTCCACCGTTACGGGCGCTCACCAGTTCAACATCAGTTGCATTGCTAGCCGTTGCACCAAAATCCACAGGATTTCCATCGTCGTCGGTCTCGACAGTGTCCGCCCCCGACACGAGCCATTTAATTGGACTCGCGACTTCCCCCGCGGCAACGACTGCAGTCGCATCCCAGACGGCAGTGTAGTTGGCTTTGCTGACATCAGTCGTAGCGCGAATGTCCCCGCGGCCCGTGATGCGCTGATCGAGGCCCGTAGCCATCTGCAACTCTCCCAGCGCCATCTGCATCGCAAGCAAAGCATTACTTCGAGCTCCCAACTGCGCGCGACTACGTGCACTGTTCGCATTTTCAACCTGAACAAAAGCCGTAATCGAAAGCAACAAAAGCAAAACAAAAGCCATCAGCGATAGAGCAATCACTAGGGCAAATCCAGAATTAGAAGGCTGGTCCCGCATCACCACAGACGGCTTGAGGCTGAAATTGTCTAACATAATGAGGTAAATTTGGGAATCGATCAGAGAAAACAGGCAGCTAACACCCTTTTATACGAATCAATCATTTGAAATATTCATAAGAACTCTGGTATGATAAAGAGAATGTGTCCGAAATTTATAATCTGCCTCAAAACCAGTTTCTGTTGTTGTGAAATAACAAATCGAGTATATACTCAGCTGTCAATGATGGGCACGTGCATCAAAAAGAAAGCAACACTCCTCGCGACGCAAGAAAAACAATTCTGCGAAATTAATCCTCGATAAAATGGGCACGTGACTCAATATGATTTTAAACTTAGTCATTTACCCCTTACAACCACCTCGCATCCATAGCATACAGAATCTACAAAAACCCACACAACACGCATGAATAAAACCTCACCATTCATCCTCAGCACGCTCCTCATCGCTCTCTTGAGTGGATGCAGCCAGCCGGCTTCCTCGGATAAAGAAGCTGCAACAGATCACGAGATCGGCGACCAGAAAAGCGCCGCCGTCGCACTTACCGAGCTTTCCGAAGTCACTGATCCACCAATGGCCCCGACCCCGCGGGTAGTCCCGGTCGTCACGGAGCCTGCGGATAACGCAGATGCTCGACCATTCCTGGAGCTGGACACTGATCGCAACGGCCTCTACGACGACACTGAGCGCCTCGCATTGCTAGAGCTATTTCAAAAGGAAGTGCCAGAACTGAACGACATTATCGCCAAGAAATCGATGCCTGTTGTTCAGGCCACCAGTAATTATCAGGAGGATTTCAGCACAAACTCGCTCGATCCTGATGCGGCTGAAATGGTTGAGTTCACTACCTTCGACCTAAACGGTGATGGCAAGGTCAGTATCGAAGAACAAAGCTTCGAGCGCCCTCCCCTCACACTCTTACTGCCACAGCGGATCATCGATATTGATTCAAAAATCCCCTGGTCACCGAATATTTTCCCCGAGTGGATCACCACCGCGTATCTGCAAGAGGATGTCGCAGTTGATCAGGCTCCACCGTTCATGACGCGCGGCACCGCCCAACTAGAAGCCGTGCAGACAAAGTCTGCCCAGCAACCTCATAAAGCGGAAGCCGGCGCGGGCGTCGAATTCGGCGCGAATACTGGCGACTATTTAGAGACCAAGGGTCTGCGTGACGCTCGCTGGGATTACCGTTGGACCCTCTTCACCTTCCGTATCGATGCTGCCACTGGAAACGGCGAAGATACCGTATTGATCGATATCAACAGTGGCAATCAGCCTGGCATGTCCTCACCAAAGATTTGGTATAACAAAAACAGCGGCCTAAATATTCAGTTCTCAGGTAAGCTGCAATCGGGCGCTGATCTGAGAACAATTCAAACCAAGGACGTTTACACCGACGGTGAATCCTGGAACGTGGTCGTCTGTGGCATTCGTTATGGCCAAATGTTTGCAAGCGTCAACGGAGTCGAACTCTCGACTACGACACCGCAACTGCCTCGCTACTCAACCAAAGAAGTCGAGCGCAAGAAGAGCTACATCGGTAGCCGCAACAAAGACAATGCGGCCTGGGCCTATGATGCCATTCTCTTCGGTCTGACCGAGCCCTCCGAAGCAATGGTTCAAAAAATGACAGGTTGGGCGGCACACCGTCTCGACTTTGAGCAGAAACTGCCCCACTCGCATCCTTACTACGCGGAGCGTCCTTTCCTGGATGCAGAAGACTTCCCTTACCGCTATAATCACGACGATGTCACATGGAATGAATGGGGCAACTTGAGTCGCTCCAAAGAGATCACCCGTGCGCATGCCGGACAGCCACGTCAAACTCACGAAGACTTCGAACGCGTCTTCTATGACGACTTCCGCGCGAAACGCCTCGGCGATAGCACCGCAAGTGAAGGCGATCTATGGATGGGCTTTGGATTCAATGTCTCTGTCGGCGGCGCGGCTCCATTGGTTCGCCCCGATGAAAAACCGGATGCCTACCCCTACGACGCAGAGAACAAGAAGCAAATTCTATCACTGGTCCCCCAAGGCAACAAATGGCGTGGCTCAGCGCTCTACACGATCAATGACATGGGTTACGGCTACAGCTGGAAAGGACCGAAAATCTTCCGCATCCGCTGCATGTTCCCAGAAGTCCCACAAGAAGAGCTCGCGAAGGGTCTCTTCCCGGCCTTCTGGTCTTACGGCATTGAAAATATTCACTGGCGCACCTCCAACCGCAACGAGATCGACTGGTTTGAATTTGATGGTTTAAATGGTGCTTGGCTCAACGGCCTATCCACTCACTACCACTACCCTTATATGCGTGGAGACGGCAACATCTTTGCCAAGAACAAGAATAGCCATAATCGCTTCAAGCCTCTAGGAGGTCCACTCGATGAGAAAAGCTCGAAAATCCCGGGCGGCATTTACATCTGGGATGGCCAATACCGAACTTGGGAATTCGTCGTCACCGAAGAAATGACTTACGTCAACGTCAGCCTCTACGATGAAGCGGGCAATGAACGTATGGTCGAAGTCGGTCGCGTGCCGACGCCTGCGACCTACCTCGAAGAAGTCGATCTACAACTGGATTACGCCATGAAGTCCCACAATGGCACAGGCGCACCGAAAAACGGCGAGCGCCAAGACTTCTTCGTCGACTACGTCGAGGTCTTACAACTCAGCAGCGAAATCGAAGAGCTGCCAGCACCCTTCATATCACGCCCAACAATCACACTACAGGACGACAACACAGTCGTCTGCGAAGCGAATGTTGATGGTATCAGCGACCTCCGCTACTACTGGTATGCTGATGGCTACCCGCTCACTTATGGAGCGAGCAACAGCTACAAGCTCACGAAGGACGACATCGGTAAGAATATCCGCTGCCAAGTGAAGGCAGTCGGTGCACTTGACAATCCAGACGCATGGAGTAACACCCTGTAACAATCACTCGTTAATGAGCCCTAGCCAGGTCTGGGCTAGGGCTCACTTACGGTAAGACCTTTAGGATACCCCACCCTATTTTTCCGCAAAGAAAATGCCTCCGCAGAATCAAGCTACGTCAGCAACTACACACCCCATTACGCAGCAAACCAATCAGGCAGCACTCCCGGCACTAAATGCATCACTATCGTCTGCGAGGGCCTGGTCAGAGCGGAATGTTTTAAGCATCACCACCGGCGCAGTCCTCCGCAAGTTTACTTGGACTGGACAAGGATTGGTCACCACCGGCCTGCAAGACCTGCGCAACGACAAGCATTGGGCCCACGCGGGCTGCAATCAAGAAGTTGCCGATTGGCATTTTCCCGGATTAACTGAAGGAGATGCCCACTTGCGCACTCTCACTGCAGTGCCTTCAACCGACGAAGGCTTTACTTCGGAGCACTTAGCAGTCGTTGCCGAAATCGCATATCCAGAAACTGGAATAACGCTGAAATTTGTCATCTGGGCCTACCCGGATGCCCCCGGCCTACGCACTCAACTATGGCTTAAAGGCAACACGCTCTCAAACTCTGGTAATGCCGCCGCAGAGAAAGACCTGTCACTGTCAGTGCTCTCAGGAAAAATCTGCACACAGCCGAGTAACGCTCAACAGACCAGCCCCTATGCCGCACACTCGATCCAAGCACCTGAGAGAGTCGACCTCAAGGTGGAAGGACTGAAGCAGGATCGCCACTACAAAGCGTTGACGACTTGCTGGGCGACAGGCGATGCGGCTAGCCTATCGATCAACGCCTTGAGCTTGGATGGCGAAAGCCGTGCCATCGTCGTGCCTCCAGTTGAGTGCCACTCCAATGCGGATGGCCCGGTTCCCCTAAGCATGGGCTTCGACATCCCCGAAAACGTTCGAGCCGCCAATAGCGTGCACATACAGATCAAAAGAGAGCAAGGCGCCTCTGTAAGTGCCTCTGAGCTTTGGATCTATGAATCAGGAGCGACTCCCGCAGCAGACACTCTGGATCACAGTAACGAACGTATTCTCGAACTCATTCAGAGCGCCCCCGAGGGCTATCACCTGGCCGCTTATCTAGACTATGCATGCCCGGCCGAAGACAGTGCAAATACATCCGAGCGCCGCGTGGACTACCTTCCGGTTCTCGACGGTCAGCTTACCGGATTTGGCTATTTTAATAACACTCAAAATCGCCACACCGAAGCACACCATATTTCACGGCAAGAGCGATTGACCACCAATGAGGTCGACTGGGCAAGTGTGCTTTTTGTCGAAACTAAGAGCGGCGGCCTCGCATGGGTGAAAGAGTCACACAAGTGCGTGAACCGTCCTGGCGTTGATACCGGAAACTTCGTGCGCGATGCGGCCGGTTTGCACAATTATGGCTCCGCCCTGTCGGGTGAATTTATAACATCCGACTATCGCTGGTGCTGGGCATCTTGGGTAGTGCTCTACCCGGAATCGACCGCCGACGCCCGCGAACTGGCGATGAAGCAATTCGACCGCGCCCGCTTTCCCGTCGATGCGACACGCGATATCTGGGTCAAAGCCAATACTTGGGGCAGTGGCGACAATAATCAGGAGTCGGTCGCAAAAGCCTCAGAAGAGGAAGTGCTCCAAGAACTCGAGTCCGTGAGCGATCTCGGCATCGACCTCTTACAGATAGACGACGGCTGGCAAAAGGGACGCACCACCGAGCCCGACGCCAAGACGCACGAGTGGCAAACACGTGAAGATTGGTATCCGAATGGATGGTCCAGGCTACGAAAAGCTGCCGCCGAGAAGAAGATCCAGCTCGGATTATGGACCGCATATACGGCAAAATTAGAGGACCTGAAGCGCAATTTCGATGAAGGCGGCTTTGTGACTTGGAAATACGATTTTGCCCACATTGATAATTACGAAAACCTCTTCCACCACTGGAATAAATTCCGTGATTTTATTCTATATACCGATCATCAGGCCCGCATGGCGCTGGATGTGACAGAAAACGCCCCCCGCTTTGGCTATTTCTGGGCACGCGACTTTGGCTGCATCTGGCTTGCTAACCGTAAGCCCAACTATCCAGTCAAAACGATTCCCAAGCCGACTTTATTGCTACGCGAGAACCGTGAACTCGCGGAATATATCAACTTAAACAAATTCGAGCTGCCGATTCAAAATTTCGATCGAGTCAACCCGCAAGAAAGCGATGCCTCACTCTACGGCGCCAGCTATGGAGTCGCCCTGGGACTGATGGGGATTCCGACCTTCTTTCAAACCACCTATTACTACCAGAATACGAGCCGCGATTCCGTGCGCGAACTGGTTTCGATTTACAAAAAGGAACAAGCTGCCCTTTACCATCGCTATGTCTTTGCGATTGGGGATGAGCCCAACAGAGCAGCTTGGAGCGGCTTTCAATGGATGCACCCAGAGTCGCAGACCGGCTACTTGTTGATATTCCGAGAGCGGCAAAATACAGAAACAACGCGCTCGTTAAAATTACGTGGGAGTCAACTAGGTAAGCAGCTAAAGCTCACGGACCTCAGGACCGGACACGCCAGCCAGCAAACACTCGATCAGGAGGGTCGTATAACTCTGGCAATTGAGCGCCCCGCAGACTTTGTTTTTCTTAAATATAAGCGAATATAAATTCGGCAGAAAACCATAGTTCGTTAAAGCTCTCCAGAGTGACTCCAGCAAAGCGATCGTTTTATAAATCTGCCCACTGTAGCGTTCGAAACAAAACGAGGAACATACATAATCGTAGCGCGGTGCTTTGGCCTGCGGGCGCGGCCATTGCCACCAAGCAACTGAACGACTGCGGCTAAAGCACCCAAAGGGCATTTCACACGCAGCTACTGCCAGAGTAAGACCTAGCTATGCGTAATGTCTCAGTTGCTAGGTGATTTCAAATCAGTAAGCGGCTGACCGTTCACGCTGAGTGTTAAACGCTGTGGTTCACCGCGACTAAAGGACATTTTCTTCTCAGTATCGATGCATAAGAGCAAGCGATGCAGCCCTGCCGACAATGTGGCCGTCTTACCACCTTGTAGTGGCATGACTTGACCATCCACCAAGGCAAGTGCCACTGATCGCTCTGAATCAATCGTCAACGGGGCCGGATTCTCCAGTAAGAACTCGACTGCCACCAATACCTGTGAAGGCTGACGCTTGTGTGCCGCAGCCGCGCTCTTCCAGGCGGCATCTGGACTGAATGTGATAAATCGGTCACGAACGAAGTCTTGGCTCCATTGAGGATCTGCAGCGCGCCACTGCCCCAAGGGTGAATCATTGAGTGTAGTCAACTCAGCGCCTAACTGGCTCAAAGGTAAGAGCATATCGGCCTGAATCTCATCGGATGAAAAAGGTCCAGCCACTAAGCTCAAATCACGAATGCTTGCCGTAGGCGTTGGATCGACCTCGCCTTCATAAACGGCATAGATCCGTGCTTCTTCACCTTGGTAAGTAAAGTCGATTTGTGCCGCAGCAAACAAGCGTCCATCCCGCAAGCTAAAGTCCTCACTCATCGAACCTGCCGGAATATTCAACTGTAAGGAATCGTCAGCTGGAAGCGTCTTGACATAATGGTTAGACACACCGTTCTCATAAACCAACGGCAGACGCACAGCGATCTGCAAATCAGTCACTACATCCGCGCCCTTATTCTCGAGAGACAAATCCCAGCCAGCAGCAGCATTTAAGCTAAGTTTAAAATCGAGATCAGGAAATTTTTCCGCACGCTTAACTTTAGCAAAGCCCGGACCATTCGAGGTCCAATCCACCAAACTGGGGCCTTTCTTTCCTGCAGGATATGGCAGGTTCACTAACCACTGCATAGAATCCGCAGTCGCGGCAACCTCCAGTGGCTGACCATCCAGTAACACCTGATCCGGCTTAGGACCTGAGAGACGCAGGGTCAGTGGAATCGGATCCCCCGCAAATGCGGCCGTCGGACGTATCAATTCGTATTCATTGCTGCGCTCGGAGCTTGGAGTGATCTTTGTTTGCACTACCTGCAAAAGATAGGACGCTAATTCCGACTGATTGCAGACCCAAAAGTCCTCGCGCTGCGTATACTCGAGCAGCAATGCTTCAAATTTAACCAGCTCGGCAGCAGGCTGCCACGTGTGCACCCCCAAGCTAATCGCCGGCGCCTTTGCCTTATATTCTTCAGGCGCATCCATAATGCGATTCATCTGCGCATGAAATTTTTCAGGCTCAATTTTACGGTCGCCTGCGTAAATCTGGTTCCCAGTCGATCCGAAGCCGGACGGCATATAAGGATTCTTCAGAATGAAGTTCACATAAACATTGTGATGATAACCACTACGCAGCCATGCTTGAGTGATTCGCTCAAAAGCCATTGGTGCGCCCTCTTCCTTATATCGACCAAAAGGGAATGCAAATGTGTTAATCGAACGATCTGTATCCGCTTCACGCGTAATCCGATTAAAGTAAATTTCCCGAAAGATGCGATTCGCCGATAAGTGGGTCAGGAAATTATGATTCTCTGTGTGCCCACCGACACTGCTACCATCCTCACTTAACTTACGCGCGAATTCACGCCCGGTATTCCCAGACGATTTATTCAGGTAAAATGTCCCCTTCATGCCGGCCGCCGCCATCGTCTTCTGCATATTCAGACTATTATGGTTGTTGTCATCCCAGCGAGCCGTTAATGCCCAGTCCTTGTCCCCGAAAACAGGGGCAATTTCGACCTCGGTCGCTGGCCCTGCAATCACTAAGCGCTGCTCGACGACTGGCATCGCTCCAACGTTGGGAGAAATGACTTCGGCAGTCACTACTTGTGCTGAAAGGCTTGCGCCCCCAATGATTAAAAGGCGAAAGAGGGAGAAAGACAGGGATCTATTCATAACAAAAGGCCTTCATCTTCTCTAAATGTTCACGTGATTCAACATTAATTATTGGCAGGCTTGCAACAAGTCCAAGATAAAACCGAATCGTATACTTAAATAAGTTAAGCATTTCCCTAATACACACCAGATTCCACAATAATAAGAACGAGAGCCGCACACTCTTAACACATTTATCTTCAAATAATCCTCGACTAGATGTGCACGTGAATCATATTGTCTTTTCAACATTGGCTCAGAGTCCCAACGAACATTAACAGGCGTCCTCCAAGCAGCTCCAACCGAGCACAAGGCTCCCCGCCCCTTCCAGCCCACTGAATACGACAAGTTTCTCAGCCTCCGAAGCCCCAGACACGCATGAAACAATACACTCCTTTAATCCTAGCCACACTTCTCATAGGGATGTTAAGCGCCTGCAAACAATCATCGCCGAATGACGCAGCCAACTCTACCCTAGACACAGCAGCCACAGATACGCGCGCATTTCTAGAACTCGATCTAGATCGCAACGGCCTATATGATGACAGCGAACGGTTGGCCCTGCTGGAAGTATTCCAAAGCGAAGTCCCGGAACTAAACGACATCATAACCCAGAAATCGATGCCTGTCATTCAGGCGAGTAGTAATTATCAGGAAGATTTCAGTGCCAACAAACTAGCCCCCAATGCAGCGACTCCGGCTCCTTTTACGACCTTCGACTTAAACGGCGACGGTAAAGTAAGCATTGAGGAACAATCGTTTGAGCGCCCTCCCCTATCGCTGTTGCTGCCGAAGCGTATCATTGAGATGGATTCAAAAATCCCTTGGTCGCCGAATATTTTCCCAGAATGGATCACGACAGCATACTTACAAGAAGACGTCGCCATCGGCCAAGCCCCTCCCTATATTGCACGCGGAATTATCCAGCTCGAAGCAGCTCAACCCAACCCCAACCTACAGCCCAATAAAGTCGAACAGGGCAAGGGTGTAGAATTTGAAGCCAATACAGGCGACTTCTTAAAAACAGAAGGTCGCCGTGATGCGCGCTGGGATTACCGCTGGTGCCTATTTACTTTCCGCATCGATGCAGCGACTGGAGCGGGTGAAGACACTGTAATGGTCGACATCAACAGCGGCCGGCATGGTGGCATGTCTTCACCCAAAATTTGGTATAACAAATCCAGTGGTTTAAATATTCAATATTCCGGCACACTTCAGACGGGCCCCGACTTGAGAATCATGAACACTAAGGATGTGTTCACCGATGGTAGTTCGTGGAATGTTGTCGTTTGCGGCATTCGCTATGGCCAGATGTTTGCCACAGTAAACGGCATCCCACTCACCACCGAAACGCCTCAACTACCGCGCTACTCGACCCGAGAAATCGAGCGCAGAAAAAGCTACATTGGCAATCGCACAAATGACAATGCCGCATGGGCTTATGATGCATTGATCTTTGGCCTAACCGAACCTTCTGAAGCGATGGTTCGTAAAATGACCGGCTGGGCAGCACACAGACTCAACTTTGAGCAGAAACTCCCCGACGATCATCCTTATCAAGCAGAGCGCCCCTTTCTGGACGCGGAAGACTTCCCCGACCGTTATAATCATGACGATGTAAAATGGAATGAATGGGGTAATAAGACTAAATCCAAAGCCATCACCCGTGTGAATGCCGGCGGCGATCGGTATGTCCCGGAAGGATTTCAGCGCACGTTTTACGATGACTTTCGCGCACGCAGAGTCTCAGACAGCACCGCCAGTGAAGGCGACCTATGGATGGGTGTCGGTTTCAATATCGCCGTGGGTGCAGATGCACGACTCATCAAACCGGAAGAAGAGCCAAATGCCTACCCACACGATGCGGTGAACCAGAAGCAAAACGTATCACTGGTGCCGCAAGGCAAGCGCTGGCGCGGCTCTGCGATGTATAGCGTCAATGACATGGGCTACGGCTACAGTTGGAAAGGTCCAAAGATCTTTCGTATCCGCTGCATGTTCCCTGACGTTCCACAAAAAGACCTGCCCTCGGGTCTCTTCCCTGCCTTTTGGTCCTACGGCATTGAAAATACACAATGGATGTCATCCAACCGTATCGAAATTGATTGGTTCGAATTCGATGGTGCCAACGGTGCTTGGCTAAACGGACTCTCCACTCACTATCACTACCCTTACTATCGCGGTGAAGGTAATATTTTCGCCAAAAACACTAATAGCCACAACCGTTTCAAAGCCTACGGAGGGCCATTGGACGAGAAAAAGTCTAAGATCCCAGGCGGCATTTTCATGTGGGACGGTCAATACCACACCTGGGAACTTGTCGTCGAAGAAGAGATGACTTATATCAACGTCACCATTGCCGATGAGGATGGTAATGAAAAATGGGTGGAAGTCGGACGCATTCCCACTGCAGCGACCTACTTGGAAGAAGTGGATCTACAGATCAACTACGCCATGAAATCGAAAAAAGGTAAGGGCGAGCCTAAGACTGCTGAACGCCAAGACTATTTCGTCGACTGGGTCGAAGTCTTACAAAAAACCGAACAAGTCGAAGCAATCCCGGCGCCCTTCTCAGCCCGCCCGGAGATCACGCTTCAAGCTGATAATACTGTCACCTGTGACGCCAAAGTGGAAGGCGTCACTGACCTGCGCTACTACTGGTATGCGGATGGCTATCCACTCACTTACGGTGCAAGTAACAGCTACACATTAAGCAAGGAAGACATCGGAAAAAGCATCCGCTGCCAAGTCAAGGCAGTCGGTGCCTTGGACAAGCCCGAAGCTTGGAGTAACCGTTTAAACTAAAATATATCAACGAATTCACAGCATTTCCTACAGAACGATCCTCGAGCCCGCCTCAGTAATCGCCGCCTGCAAAAAGAAAAAACTCATTAAATAATTACCCGCCTGACACATGCAAACAATCGATTGGCTCATCACCGTTATCCCCGTTATCATCATCCTTTGCGTCGCCGTATATTCTAAAAGATATATTCGTGGCGTGGTTGATTATTTAGCCGCAGGGCGCGTCGCCGGACGCTACGTCATTTCTGTGGGCGACTTATCTTCCAGTTTGGGAGTCATCACACTCGTTGCTCTGGTGGAAATGAAATACCAGGTCGGGTATGCACTGACCTTCTGGGAATACATGGTCATTCCAGTCGGTATTATCATGGGCTTGACCGGGTATTGCACCTATCGCTTCCGCGAAACCAAATCGCTATCGATCGGCCAATTTCTTGAAATGCGCTACAGTCGTAGCTTCCGAATTGTAGCGGCCAGTGTTCGCACCTTCGCAGAAATGTTTACGAATGCAATTGGCCCCGCCATTGCTGCAAATTTCTTCATCTACTTCCTAAACCTTCCGCATAAGGTTTCTATACTGGGGATGAATATCCCGACCTTCTCCATCGTGGTCGCCACGACACTGTGCATGGCAATTATCATTATGTGGCCTGCGGGACGCATGTCACTGCTCATCACAGATGCGTTTCAGGGCATCATTTCCTACCCGATTTTCGTCATCATCGGTGGTTACGTACTCGTTCACTTCTCATGGAACTCAGAAATCGCCCCAGTGATGCTAGACAAAGTCCCAGGTGAAAATTTCCTCAATCCTTTCGACATCGAGGAGCTCAGAGATTTCAATATCTTTGCCTTATTCGTGACCGTTTTTGCGAGTATTCTCAATAAAGCGAGTTGGATCGGCGGGGAAACCAGTGGCTGCGGGCGTGATCCACATGAACAAAAAATGGCTGGTATCCTCGGCTCATGGCGCGCTGGCTTTAGCGGACTGATGTGCCTGCTAGTTGCCGTCATGATCATTACTGTCATGACGCATCAGAACTTCGCAGACAAAGCCTATGACATCCGGCAACAGCTCTCACAAAAAGTGACAGAGGAATCGGTCGATTCTCCAGAGCTACGAGCCACGCTAGACCAGAATATCGCGAACCTGCCAGTTACGAGACACGAAATTGGTGTCGATGAGCCCCTGTCAAGGGATCAGAATATTGATACGCCGTATATGGAAACAGCTCAAGCGACCCTTGGTCAGGACGGCGAAGGCAATCTCGCCTTCCAGAAATATCGCACGCTCTATAATCAAATGATGATGCCCATTGCCCTCAGGAATATGCTGCCCACGGGTATCATGGGGCTCTTTTGCCTGCTCATGATTATGCTCATGCTGTCCACGGATGACACTCGGATTTTCAATTCGTCCTCGACCATTGTACAAGACATCATCCAACCATTACTGAAAAATTCACTGAGTCCCGAACAGCACCTATTGCTGCTTCGATGTGGTTCCGTGGGCGTCGCCATCTTCTTCTTTATCTGCTCGATTTTCTTCGTTCACTTGGACTACATCAACATGTTCATTACGATCATGACCGCAGTCTGGCTTGGCGGAGCTGGGCCTGTCATGATCTTCGGTCTCTACAGCAAATTTGGCACAACCACTGGCGCTTATTGCTCCCTGATCGCCGGCTCCGGCATATCCGTAGTCACTCTATTTCTACAAAGAAACTGGGCGGAAACCGTCTACCCTTTCCTTGCGAATCGAGGTTGGGATGAGCCGATTGGTCATTTTCTGGTGACGATCTCAGCACCCTTTTCTCCCTATATTGAGTGGCAGATGGATCCGATTAAATTCCCGATCAATTCCTATGAAAGTTACTTCATCGCAATGGTCAGTGGTATCAGCGCCTATCTAATCGGCTCATGGATCACTTACAAGGAACCCTACAACATGGACCGCTTACTTCACCGCGGCGAATACAGCATTGATGGTGTCAAACATATCAAAACACCATGGACCGCACGAAACTTTGTGAGTAAAATCATCGGCATCACTCCGGACTACACCCGTGGAGATCGAGTTATTGCGTGGTCGGTATTCGCTTATGCAATCGTCTATAAAATGGGATTTTGCTTCCTGTTCGTCCTAATCTGGAACCTAATTTCTCCTTGGCCTGAGGAATGGTGGAGTCATTATTTCTTCTACACCACCATCGTCGTCACAGGCATTCTCGCCATCATCTCGACAATCTGGTTCTTAATCGGAGGTGTTATCGACACGCGAAGACTCTTTATCGATCTTTCAGACCGCGTCGACAACCCATTGGATGACGGCAGCGTAGTCGGACATGTTTCGGCTGCCGATAAAGCTGTCTTCGACGCCAAATCAAACAAACCCGAAGACGAGCAATAAAGCTTCACCTAAAACCACAAACAAAGTATGGATTATACACTTTTTGAACGCCCGCAGTGGAATTCGGGACAAATGATCGCCTTTTCCGGATTGGATGGTAAGACCGACTATACACAGGGACTCGTAGCCCGCACGTCACTCTCACCTACTGGCATAGAGATCGTAGACCCCGGCAAGCTTAGCATTGCCTTCAAAGGCAAACTAACCGGGCCCGTCATCTTTGGAGGCGACTTTTTTGCAGTAGAAACTGAAGCGGGGCCAGTGCGCGGCGTCGTACTGGACGCATTTCACATCTTAATCGAAGGTGCAGCTGAAGTTATTTCGCATGAGGATTACATTCAATACCAAGAGGCCGATGGGCGACTCTTGGTCGGCACTGCCACAACTTTTGACGCCTCTCTGATCACAGCTGATCTGGAGGATGCATTCCTAGCTCGTAGCGAATGGATACGCACACGCGAACTCCCCACAGACTTATCCCCAGAAAGACTGCGCACCGTGGTGCGAGCGTTAACAGCAATGAAGAGCCAAATCTTATCACCAGAAGGTAAGATTACGCACCGTTGGACGACTCCAGATCGTTGGCCACACAAAGATATGTGGCTATGGGATACTGCTTTCCACGCGATCGGCTGGCGACACATTGATCCCGCTTTAGCAATGGAGATGATCGATGCTATGTTTGACCTGCAACGCGAAGATGGCTTCCTCACCTACCGTGGCACTCCTGAGGGCCCCTACTTCCATTTAGGCGACTTGCTCAGCCAACCACCAGTGCTCGCGATCGCTGTCAAATTAGTCCATGAAGTCACCAAAGACGACACATGGCTCAAGAACATCTATCCTAAACTCTGTGCCTACCTCGAATGGGACTTGGCCAATCGTGATCTCGATGGCGGCGGCCTGGTGGAGTGGTTCATTGAAGACAACGAAGAATGCCGCAGCGGCGAAAGTGGCATGGATAACTCGCCCCGTTTCGATGATGCAGTCGCTCTCGACGCCGTCGACTTCAACGCCTATCTGGCCAGTGAATATCAAGTTATCGCTGCCTTTGCCACACAACTGGGGCTCAGCGATGATGCCGATAAATGGAACGCCCGCGCCTCGAACTTTTGCTCACTGATTGAAGGCAAGCTATGGTCCGAGACTGAACAATTCTACTGCGACCTAAATCCAGCTACCGACCAACAAACGGCGGTCTTAGCGAGCTCTGGCTTCATGCCCTTACTCTGCGGTGCGCCCAGTCAAAAGCGCGCCGAAGCCTTAGAGCAAAACCTTTTCGACCCTCAACGCTTTGGCACCGCCTTGCCAGTTGCTTCAGTCGCAGTCTGCGACAGCGAGCATTACGAAAAAGACATGTGGCGCGGCCCGACTTGGATCAGCATAAATTGGCTTATTGCTAAAGGATTTGAGCGCTATGGAATGGAGAACTGTTTCCGTTCGATTCGCGATCGTTCAGTGGAAGAAATTGAAGCTAAAGCGGAAAAATATGGCACCTTCTTCGAGTATTTTGACGACCGTTGCGAAATCGATCCACCGAAACTATCCCGCAAAGGTGTATGCGCTCCGGAAATAAGCCCCTACAAACAAGTCATTCATGAGTTCGGCTGGAGCTTTACGCTATACATCGATATGGTCTACAGTACGCAACTAGACCACGCATAAATAATTGCATTCTAAGAGAATCATGAAACGAGAAAGCTATAATGTTTATGACTTTGGAGCCACTGGCGTCGCCGTAGCCGCAGAGACACTCACACTAGAGAATTTCCAATACGAGTGGTTGTTCTATCAGGAAGGAACGCAAGCGACCATCTACCGAGCAAAAGCTGGAGCAGAATACGACTCCATTGGCATACAAAAAGCTATCGACTGTGCACACTCCAACGGCGGTGGCACTGTGCTCGTGCCCGCAGGTGACTATTTAATTGGACCGATTAAGCTGAAAAGCTCGGTGCGGCTGCAACTCGAACCAGGCGCGCGCCTATGGGGCAGCCCTGACATCGAAGATTATGCGCTGCCTGCGGGTGATACCATCCCCCCCTACACCCTATCCAATGGCTACAATCGCGCCTCTGAAGGCTTAGACCGTGATTTCCGCCGTCTGTTCTCCGCCAACAATGCACATGACCTCTCCATTGTCGGGGCAGGACAAATATCTGCACAATCTCCAGCCTTTGTGATTCCATGGCTGAACAGTCAGCCCAATAACCTCTTAACGCTCTACCGCCCGCAAGATACCTTTATCTTTTACCAGTGCGAAAATGTGCAACTCCAGGGCATACAAATACGAGACACCCCTTCGTGGTCGATTGTGTTTGATACCTGCGTAGGAGTGCAGGTGCATGCAATCAAGCTGGATGCCTTCAAGATCATCAATTCGGACGGCATTGATTTGGTCAATTCCTCCAAGGTGACCATCTCAGACTGTCATTTAAACTGCACAGATGATGCCATTTGCCTAAAGAACACCGTCCCCGATGCCACTATGGGCCAAATTGCAGTGAGCAATTGCGTCTTACGTACACTTTGCAACGGTTTCAAAATCGGTACCGACAGTGTCGGCCATTTCGAAGACGTCACGCTCAACAATCTAATAATTAAGATCCCGGACGATGAAGTCGGTGGAGATCGCGGAGGCATCAATATCAACGCACTCGATGGGGGCACGATTAAGAACATCAATATCAGTAACGTCGTCATGCACAACGTTTACTGCCCCTTCTATTTCTACGCCAACGCACGCACAGGCCCACAAGAAGCCTTAGGCTTAGAAAAACGGCCTGGAAAGATCCAGAATGTAACACTCACCAACATAATCGCAGAAGGCACCCGCTACCCTTGCTACATTGTAGGACACCCCGAGCAGCCGATCACAGGTATCTACATCTCAAACATTAACTGCACAAAGCAACACGACTTTTACAGCGAGCCACCTGCAAGCCCGGTCCCCGAAGTACCAGATGTATACCCAACACCGTTCATCTTCGGAACGCGCGATACTGGAGATCAACTTCCTGCGCACGGACTCTATTTGCGAGCGGTCGAAGACGCCACAATTCGTGATTTCAAGGTCACAAGTCTCGATTATGACTGTCGTAATGTCTTCTTCCAAGAATCTTGCGATCAGATCGAAACCAGCGGTCTCAAAGCAAGATGTGCATTAGATTTAGTTTTAAGCCAATAAGCGATCCGCTTGAATAGAGAAAAAACAAGCAAGTCCCGATCGATTCGCACACCGCAGCGGCTCCAGTAAGTGCTAGAGTCAATAATTGACATTATGTGTCTGTCATAATTCTCTATTCTGATATTATCGAGGAGACTCATGACCTATACACAACACCAAATTGTCAAACGCCTCGGCATCAGCCGAGCGACCCTTCACCGCGTCTTGTCCAATTCCCCCAAGGTAAAACCGGCCACACGCGATCGTGTTCTAAAGGAATTACAGGAGCTCAACTACGTACCCAATGCCATCGCTCAAAGCCTAAAGACCTCCAAAACAAAGACCTTAGGCATCATGGGGCCAGCCACCGCCAATGCGTCGCAAATCGACAAATTGTCATCACTGTATGTAGCCGCTCGCGAGCTCGGTTACTCCATCATATTCGCATACAGTGATGGTAGCCCAGAGGCGGACGCCAATAGCATTCGAGAGCTGCAATCCCGCATGGTCGATGGCATCATTGCTTTTGACCGCGGTCTGCACGCCAATACGCAGCTCTACAAATCGCTAGTCGACGGCGGCAAACCACTCGTCACTCTCTATCCCACTCCAGGTGTCGAAACAGACTGCATCTACGTGAATACACGTGATGCATTCAGTCGCTTAACTAAACATTTGATTGACTTAGGCCACAAAGACATCGGCTTACTAATCACCGCCTCACAATCAAATTACATCGTCAACCGAGAGTTAGGCTTTCGCGATGCGATGAAAAAGGCAAAATTGCCAATCAATGACAATTGGATCATTTATGCCTCCCCCGACGGCATGAATACAATCAACAGTGACGACGAAGAAGCTGCAGCATGGAAAATATCAGACTATCAATACGGCTTCTGGGGAGCCTCATTACTGTTTGCCAAGCGTTCCCGTCCCACTGCATTGGTTTGCTATACCGATGAAGCAGCGATTGGAGCCTTGCGCGCAGCTCACATGGCAGAGATTTCTATACCCGACGAACTTGCACTAGTCGGCTATAACGATAAAGAAGATGCTAAGTTTGCCCGTGTTCCTTTAACGACCATGCACCAACCTGACGAATTAATCGGCAAAAAAGTGCTACAAACCCTAGTTAAACGAATCAATGGCGAACTGCCTAGCAAAGCTGTGCTTGAGGCATTATCCGCCAAATTGATTGTCCGTGAATCCTGCGGTTCTCATTTAGCCAAGTAAGCTTAGACTGTCAACAAGCTCGCGACAGATACACGGCTTCATTCTGGCAAGCGGAGCAATCTCTCAAGATCTTGATTAAATAACCGCCTCCTACAAGTCTGTGCTGGGAGATCGGGGGAGCCTCTCGATTTTTTTATATTTAATTATCGACCATTTTGTGCACGTGCTACATAAGTAGGTAAAGCCCCCCCCCCAACACCCCCTCCTATTGCTTAAAGCTTTCGACCAAGCATAAATCCTGCGGACCGACAGCTGTAGCGAGTCCTCGGATATAAAAATTACGAAAATGCAGTTAATCGCTCGCTCCAATTAAGCATAGACCCGGCATTCCCCACACTGCAATCACCTGATTATAACTGGCAAAATATGCCCATTTCTATGAAGCTATCATCAATGAAAACCCTGATTCGCGTCGCACGCGGATTATCGCTCGTCCTAATTGCCTCACTCGCGATGTGCATGACCTCCGCGTTGTCGCCACTCTTTGCGCAGCCTAGTTCAGGAGCGCAGTCGCCAGCTAGCAGTGAACAGACATCGACTACAACGGACACGCAAAGCGGCGAACTTGAAAGCGTCGAAGTTGACTGGTGGGAGCAGATCGTCTCCGGAGGCATGACCATGCTGGTGCTGGGCATCGTATCGATGGCCGGCATTGCTTTTGCCCTAGAGCGTGCCTTGATGATTCGCGAAAAATATATATGTCCACGCAAGCTTGCAGCATCCGCAACTATTTGTGTGCAAAACAACGACTTTACAGGCTTACATAAGCTGGCAACAGCACACCCAAGCACCCTAGGACGCATCATTATCTTTATCGTTGAGCATCGCGAAAACGACTACGAAAAGATTTCATCCATGGCAGAAACGATTGGAGCCCGCGAAATCATCGACCAAGAAGAACGCACATTCCCATTAGCTGTTGTCGCCGCCATCGCCCCACTACTAGGACTATTAGGCACTATGATCGGAATGATTGAAGCCTTTCAAATGGTTGCCGTCTATGGCGACGAGGGAGGAGCTTCCATGCTCGCAGACTCAATCGCCAAGGCCTTGATTACAACGGCTTTCGGTTTAATTTTAGCCATTCCCTCCATCGCTGCGTTCCACTACTTCAAACACAAACTACATAAGATTGGCGTGCGTCTAGAACTCGAAATGGAAGCAATCATAACTGGTCTCTTTTACGTAAAAACCTCCCACCTAAAAACAGAGGAAATCGCACTCGATGAGCAGAAAGCCGAACCCAAGCTAGCGCCGCACTCATAAGACCCACTCCAAGGCTTAAGCATGATTTTATCAAGAAAACGACGAACTAAAGCTGAGGTTCCAATGTCGCCTCTGATCGATTGCGTCTTCTTGCTGCTCATTTTCTTCCTCGTCACCACGATGCTTAAAAAGACGGAGAAGCAAATTCCGATCGTTCTACCAGAATCAGACCTCGCCTTGGC
The DNA here is from genome assembly GCF_031127805.1 of Thalassobacterium maritimum. Classification (NCBI taxonomy): domain Bacteria; kingdom Pseudomonadati; phylum Verrucomicrobiota; class Opitutia; order Puniceicoccales; family Coraliomargaritaceae; genus Thalassobacterium; species Thalassobacterium maritimum. The sequence goes on from NZ_JARXHW010000003.1 coordinate 50,300, forward strand.
CGTAGAATCGGACAGTGAAGTGTTGACTTTAGGCGTCGACCACCAAGGAAACGTCTACTTAGGACGCAGAGGCACCAGCAGCGACCAAATGATCACCTACGAACCATTGGATGACTTAGCTCACTATCTCAAAAAGCTATCTGCGCAACAAGGATCTCTAAACCCGATCCAACTAGCCGTAGATCGAAATACTGAAACGCAAGAAGTCATTGACCTACTAGATATTTTTCAACTCCAGGGCTTTGAGAATGTTTTTGTTCGCATCCGCGAAGGAACCCCAAGCGACGGCTAACTACAGCCTGCCACACACAGCACGACGATTTTAACCTTATGAGCATGCTCCGAAAAAGTCATTCCGAAGCGGAAGTATCCATGTCACCGCTAATCGATGCAGTCTTTCTATTACTGATCTTCTTTCTGGTGGCGACCATGATCAAGAAGGAGGACAAAGACATCGATATCGAGCTCCCCACCTCCACCTCGGCCCTTAAAGTTAAACCAGATGATCGCATCATGGTCATCGGTATCGACCAAGCAGAAGCCCTCTACCTGCAAGGTGAAGCCACCACTCTGACCGAATTAATGTATCAGTTTAGACAACTTTCTGAAACAGACCCCGATCGACGCATCCGTCTGGATACGGATAAGACGACTCCATTTCATAAAGTCGTTGAGGTTCTCAATCTACTGCAATTTCGCGGTCTAACCAACATAGGCATACGCACATATGATGAACACTACAACCGATGAAATACGCTCCAAGCGCGTTCTCCGTATCGCCTGGAGCCTCGCCATCGGGCTACACCTGATCGCCGTTGTTGTTTTAATCAATAACAAAGGCCTGCTAACTGAGACCTTAAGTTTTAACCGAGAGGAGACCAACCAACAGGTCGCCGCCGTCGAGAAGCGAGCCAAGAAACGCGAGGCCTTCGAAAAACAGCGACGGGAAAAAATCATATTAAAACAAGAAGACGCCAAAACGCTCAGCAAGAAAGAAGAGAATAAGCGCCTCGATCAACTGGTTCAAGCTGTGGAGAAAATCAAGCAGGACTACGAAGCCATTAAACAGGTTGAAAAAGCCAAGTTAGAGGCGCTACGCAAAGACCATTTGGAGAAGTTTAATAAAAGCTATGCCAAAAAACTCGATGAGCTAACGCACCAAGTACATCGCAGGACGGGTATGCTCAAGGCTGCCATCAAAAAAGACCCAGAATTAGAGCAGCTAAATATTGAACTGGAAGAAAACCTGGAAGTATCACTAGCCGCTCGCATCGCGATTAAAGAATATAGGGAAGAGAAAAGCCCGCGAGAGCAACAACGCGAAGAGGCAGTCAATGGAGCCGAGCAAATGTTAGCAAATGCCAAAGCCGCCATCGAATTAGCCGAAGAGCATATGCAAGTTGCGGACGAATCAGTCGAAGCTTTAAAACGAGTCGTCGAGCGCCTTGAAACATTCACGAACGAAATGCCGATTGCCGCACAAAACGACAAGAAGCTAGAGCAATCACTCGCCAAAGCACCGCCCCCCATCGACGACAGCGAACTGCTGGCTAAAGCAGAGCAATTGGAGCAGCTCAGTACCGATCAACTCTACGACACAGCCGTCGAACTGGAACAAAAAATGTCCGCACGTTATGAAAACGCGCGCATCTCAGAACTCGCTGCCACGACAGACAGAGACTTCGAAGAGGCCAGCGAGCGAATGTCTGATCTGGGAGAGACGAAGCGCCCCGATCTCGGCACCGAAATTCGCGAAAAACAGGTTCACACAGTCAAAGATCTCAACGAGTTTCGCGAAACCCTTGATCATGCCGTCTCCGAGACTGAAAACATACGCGCGCGTGCCCAAAACCGCCTGCGCCAACTCGATCCGAACGCCACTGCTGAAGCGACTGAGTCCGAACCGCAAGGGCGTAATATCGCAACCAAGCACATAGCTCATCAAAAGAGAATGTATAATGCCGTTCGTCAGTCCAAAGGCCACTCGATAGACCTCACAGCATTGATGAACAAAAACAAAGAACCTGTCCTCGGCGAAGGCACATCCAACACGAGTAAGGCCGAGCGGCTAGCCGAGCCTGAATTGACCGAAGAAATGGTCGTCACTCGAGCACTGCCGGGGCGTCGCTTCACAGAGGATTCGACACGCCAAGGCTGGCTCTACATCGACACTTGGTATGTCATAGGGCCCTGGGACTTAAAGGAATTTGAAGGTAAATCACTTCCACCGGAAACCGAAATCGATCTCGATGCCGAATATAGCAACGGTAAACAAGGTATGGTTCGACGAGCGCGCACCGCGCGCGAGCGCTTCGAACTCGACGGCAAACTACGCTGGCAATTCCACCAATCCGACAAACTCTTCGTCCGTCCACCCAATGAGACTGGAGACGCAATCTATTATGCGTATACCGAGCTCCATTTTGACCGCGATCGTGACATCCTGTTGGCCATCGGAATCGATGATCATTCAACCATCTGGCTCAATGATGAAGTCATTTGGCGTCACCGCGTGAACAGCTGGAATATCGGTTCGAGCCTGCGCAAGGTGACTTTCAAACAGGGTTACAATACCGTGCTCATTCGCATGGAAAACGGAGGCCCCCTTATGGACTTCTCACTCGTGCTCTGCCCCCCAAGCGCTTTGCAGGCGCAGGCGCAGAACTAAAGATAAATGAAGAGACAAAGGAACGTAGCCATGGCAATCGCATGTTATCGGCTAATCAAAGCGCTGCTGGCCCACGCCGTTATTATACTTAAACAATTGCCCTCCAACAAGCGTGGCCTGGAAAAATTTGCCTTGCACTGTGCACCTGCACATCAATTATAGATCTATGCCTACCACTCGTACCCCATTATTCGCCGTTGGTTTTCTTTTTTGTGTTGCCACCGGATCTTCACACGCCGCCACCATTCTCTCTACCGACTTCAGCGGACGCACCGTTACCGGCAATATTGCCAGCGAGATCGCCTACGTCACCAACGGTGTGAGCAATCCGGGCGACCTCACAGTCACCCAAGCCACAGGCATTACCGGCAGTGGCTTGAACGGCCTTTTTAATACCACGCAGGCACAGGGCTTTTTCGCTCCGGACCTCAATACGGGCAATCAAGGCAACTGGACCTTCTCGGTGCCGATCACACTGACCGTCAGTTCCATTATGATCGACGAAGTTGAACTTGATGGCGCCATGTTTGATAATAACGGAAATCTACAAGTAACCTCTCCTAGAAGCACCTCGATCAAGCTTTCAATTGTAGGAAGCTCCAGTGGAGAGGTCTTTTTCAACACTTTGACTGCTAGCAATCCAAGCACTAACGCCGCATGGAGTGCCCCCCTCACCTACACTCCGTCCGTCACGCTAACCAATGCAGAGACTTGGAACATAGTCTTCACGACCACCAATGGCGCTGACAGCGGCAACAACACCGGCGTAGATAGTTTCACCGTCTCCGGCACCGCCATTCCCGAGCCCTCCGCCGCCGCGCTCCTGCTCGGCCTCGCCGCTTGCGGCCTCGTCGCACGCCGTCGGCGCAGCTAGGTCGTCGAATTTCCAGAAATTTTCAGCATCCCCGGGGTCACCGAGTTCATCGGCGGCCCCTTTTTTTCTCTTTGCCATCGCGGTGATAGGCATTGGATCAGGTCGGGAGGAAATTGCATCACAAAATTTCACCAACACCTTGCACCCAATCCTCCAAAATTAAAAAGTTGCATCAATCCGTCCGACCACCGTGCATTGCGCTTCGAGCTACGCAGGTCACGCAGTCGGCCGGCACTCTCGTCAAATATAAGCTTGTATACCTTCTAGGCGAATAAGGCACAGGCCATAAAAAATCCTCGAGCGGCACGCGCCGCCCGAGGATTATCTTAATTAATGAGCTGAATGCAAGGTGCGCTTAAACGCGACGACGTGCGACTAAACCGAGGGCGCCTAAACCTAGTAAAAAGGCAGCCGATGAAGGCTCCGGAACAACGGATGTCTCTCCATTGAGCACTATATTGTCCAAACGAAAAACATTCGCATTATTACCGGCCCCGCCATCGTCCAGATACAGACGGAATTCGGTGGCGGTGCTGACGGTGGTCAAACTGCTGAGCGTAATCGAGCGATCATAAAATGCACCGCTCTCACCTTCTCCCACCAGCGTAGCAGCGCCGATCGCATCTCCAGTCGTGGCAAAGCCATCGATGCTGGAAAACAGAGTCGCACTCACAGTCGCACCAGCACCAAATTGCTTAAACATATCGAACGTGAAATCAGTAAAGCTAAGCTGCGTGCCAGCATCCGGGGTCACCGTAAAAGTGTAATAGCCATTCGCAGTATGCGAAGCACCGATACCAGCATAGTCGAAGTCGGCAAAGGTAATATCTATACCTGGTGCGGGAGTTCCTTCAGTCCCTGATATAGAGCCTGAAATATTAGGTAGCCCAGCACCGTTGGAAATATCCGACGTTCCCCAAGAGGTCGAAGCATCACTGGAGGCGAGACTCGAAGCGTCAAAATTAAAATCAGCCAAAACGGCTGCTGAAACAGATGCTTGAAAGGATAGTGTGAGCGCGGTAAATGCCGCAAAGGTAGTCGGGAATTTCATAAACAGTATAATTTAAGGTCTAATTTTATTAATGAGAAAGTGATACCAGCATAAAAATGTTCACGTGCATCACTAAAACTGAGTAATTACAGTTAACGGCGCGATGTCAAGGAATTTAAACTTAAGAATAGCGCTCTATGAACGCCGTAAATACAGCAATAACAGTAAATAGAATCCTTAAGAAGCATGAGTTTGTTTACCGCGAACCATAGTGCGTCTATGATTAATTAACCACGAGTCACATGACAGAGTAAGACTTCCCATATCCAAATCTTAGCGCAGGTAGTTGAACATAGCGAAGGCAGCGAGTATCCAATCGAAATAGCGTCGCCTACTGGGAAAGCTGTGCAATTTTATCCTTAATTGCTGCCGCCCAGATTTGGTAGCCTTTAAGGTCAGGGTGCAAACCATCTTTAAGCATCGCCCCTTCAATCAACGAGCCATCCTTGTTCAAAAAATCATTACCAATATCAAGGTAAAAGACACGCTCATTATCATCAAGCTGTGCAATATAGGTATTGATCTCCTTAATGGTTTCACGATCTTGCGTGCCACCTTTATGCCCCCGCGGGAAGACTCCCAAGACCAAAATTTTGGTCTCTGGCAACCGCAGCTTTAACACATCGACGATCGCCCCCACGCCTAGGCCGATCTCCTCGGGCGTATTCTTTCTCATATTGTTCACACCAGCGAGTAAGACGGTTACTTTAGGTTTGAGCGTGCCCAAAGCACCATTCTGAATCCGCCACAATATATTCTCAACTTTATCTCCCGAAAGGCCAACATTGACAGCGCCAATCTGACGATACTCTTCTCTCCAAACAGGACCACCATTCGTAAGCATCATATGGGTGATCGAATCTCCAATAAAGAGAAGGGGCACCTCCCCGCGCTGAGCACTCTTGCTGATTTGCTCGTGAGCCCTTAGCCAGCCCTCTTTGCCCTTCTCTCGCGGCATCGCCTGCGCAGCCGTATTTACAGCGACTTCCTCCCGGTCAGATCTCGTGAAAGTCTCGAAAACAGGCGAAATGTATCCATGGGTCGAACCTTGATACCAAACGATTTCTTTCTCCGTATCCAGATTGTTGTAAAACGCAGCCAGCCCAGACGGTGGACTGGTGTAATCCCCCAATGCTGCACGTGTAATTTCCACAGGGCATTCGATGTAAGGCGCATAGTTGACCACGTCATAATACCCAAGCTCAGGCACCCACTTAGGTTGCCAGCCGCCAAGTCGCCCATCCTGGCTTTCCCCGGCAATATTAGCACACCAGATAATAGAAACTTTGCACAAACTCACATCAGGATCCTGCGCAGCAGCCCAGATAGACTGCAGTCCACCTTGACTGCCACCTTTGACTATGAGGTTTTCCCCATCCCACTTAGGCTGCGTTTTAACAAACTCCAAGGCACGCATCGCACGTAGAGCCATGCCATTAAAGTAAGCAGCCTCGGGATCACTGTTCTGCTTCGGATCGAAACCATAAATTTCGCCATGTGAACGGATCAAATTTTTAAAATTGTCATAGTAATCTTGTTCTTGCGCCAACTCAAACCCGTGTGCGTTGACAGCAAAAGTAATTTCCCCGGCAGTCCCTGAGTGCGGAAAATGCGGCCCGACCCCATAGCCATAGAAGACCACGCGCGCGGGCAGTGACTTATCGGCAGCACCCGTAGGAACCGTGATATAACCTGTTACCGGACGCGGTCCCGCGCAATCGACCTCCACAGCATAGGTATCAAAACCAGGCGTTTTGGATTCAACGCGCTCGACTTTTCTATTCATAGGCACCGCATCTAAGCGCGCACGCTGACGTTCCCAAAATGCAACAAAATCATCAGGTGCTGGCACAGCTTGCTGTATCTGATCTACATCTGCCCCCGCGCCCCCTTCGAAAGCGATCTTGGCTGTCCGTCCGGGCTTTTCCCAATTGTCCTGTTTTAATGCCACTCCCTGAGCGTCCAACAACTCAACTTGAAGTCGAACAAAGCCTGGACGACTCATGGATTTCGTAAGAATCAGCGGTAACTCCGACAAACCCACTCGCCCATGATCACTCACACCATCATCACTGGAGGATTTCCAGTCGACAAAATACTCTCCCTCTAGTTCTTGATCACCAAGATCTAGATCAATAGTAAACCTCATATCTTCATTCACATGATAATCGATGGGATCTTTATCAGTCGTAAAACTCAAATGCACTCGATTGAGATCGATCGCATTACTTCCAAGGTGGACTGACTTCGATTGCGCAACCAAACAAACGTTTAATAGCACTACAGCAGAGAAGAGACAAAGGAGTTGTTTCATTATTATTTAGGGCTTGATGGGGGCATTTACAATGGTCCTATTCAAGCTGTTAAGTGATCAGACAATGAGCTTTAAGGAAAAATCGGAAAGTTTTGCATTATTTATTGTGCACGTGACGCATTCAAGGTAATTCTTGTGTATTACTTCTCCTTTCGAGCAAAAAGCGAAGCTGTAACTAGCCACCAAGGTTAAAGCAGTCGCCTTGGAGTCGGCTTCCAAGGCGACTGCTATTAAGACGATGCCCCGTAAATATTCTCCCCAAAAAAGCTGCAACCCCCTTCACGAACAATTGATCTAATCTGAATAAGAAAAATATGAGTATATATAATATAGAAGACTTTAATGCCGTAGCAGATGGACAAACGGTAAACACAGTTCATATCCAAGCTGCGGTCGACGCTGCATACCAAGCAGGTGGTGGCACCGTCAGAGTGCCAACGGGACAATTCGTAACCGGCACCATCCATCTCAAAGAAAATGTCTGCATAGAGCTCGCGCACGGCTCTACAATCTTAGGTAGCACAAACATCGCAGATTACCCCCAGGTAGACCTACCGGAATACAAATCCCAAAAAGCGACAGGACCGCAATGTGCTCTCTTTTACGCAGAAAAAGCAGATAACATAGCCCTCACTGGAACTGGCACAATCGATGGACGTGGCGACTCCTTTCCGACCCAAGGAACCGACCTGGAAATGCGCCCTCGAAACATTCAGTTCGTCAGCTGCAACCGGGTTAAAGTAAGCGGGCTAACCCTGCGCAATTCGGGCATGTGGATGCAGCATTATAATAATTGCGAAGACGTCTTAATCGAAAACCTCAACGTGTATAACCATGCCAATGCCAACAATGACATGATCGATATCGATTCTTGCCGGCGCGTTGTGGTTAACAACATTACGGGCGATACCGACGATGATGGCATCACCATCAAATCAACCGGCCCTGCCCCATGTAAGGATGTAGCGATCACTAATTGCGTCGTTCATGCCCACTGCAATGCGATCAAAATTGGAACGGAAACGACGGCACATTTTGAGAACATCACTCTTTCGAATATCACGATTTCACGTTCCAGAAATGAGAAGGTCCATTTTGGTTTAGAAAATGGCATTTCCGGAATCTCACTCGAAATGGTGGACGGCGGTGTGATAGATGGCATTACCATGGATAATATCAATATGGACGGTGTCGAGGTTCCCATCTTCATCCGTATCGGAGCACGCGGCAGACCCTACTACACCGGCATCCCGCGGCCCGGAATTGGACAAATCAAACGCGTTTCACTTTCCAATATAATGATTCGCAACGCGGGCATAACAGGCTCCTCCATCACCGGACAGCCCGGCTTTCCCATTGAAGACATCTACATGAGCAACATCAGATTCTTCACCCAAGGCGGCGTCACAGAAATGCCTGAGCGGCATGTCGACGACATGCCGCTGGAGTATCCCGAAGGAACGATGTTTGGCACCTTGCCGGCCGCAGGCATGTATATTAAACATGCTAAAGATATCTACATGAACGGCATAACCGTGTCCGCAGATGCCGATGACGTGCGCCCCGCGTTCTATGTTGAAAGTGTGGACACCTTGCGGATCAATGAACTGAACCTGAAAAGAGTGGCACAAGCAGTCATGGAATGTGAAGCTTGCAATTCAAACAAGAGCGTCCACGAAATCTAAGCAATTTCTCAATTTTCCCATGCGATATAATTGACAAAACGAGTGAATCATGATCTTTTTCAGAACGAATGACACTCGTGCACAAGACCAGCACAAGTAAAAGCATTCATGAACCTCATACCACAAATATCATGAAAAGAATCAATTGTCTATTACCCTATGGTTGTATCGCAAGTTTCCTATTAGCTGCAAGCAATGCTCAATCTCAAATAGTCCCTGCCTCCGGAGAGACCGTCGTATTTCAAGAAACTTTTGCTGATAACAGTAATGGCTGGTCCAACATGGGGACCACAAACAGCTCAGCGAGTATTGCGGGCGGGGTCTTGACGGCATACAACCCAGGCACTGGCGATGCCGTAAATTCGTCGATGACGTTCGGCACTGGCCTAAATCTGGATGATGGCGATATTTCGATTTACTTCACTGCGTCCATACAAGATCGGTATAGCCAGAATCGCTTTGGAGTTAATTTGACTGATAGTGCTGGGGCACAGGCTGGCTTTACGATCCATCCTGGCTCTCTAGGCAACGGCTACTTCACCTACACTAACGTGAGTGGCGACAATGCAAATCAATGGCGTGATGATATCGCCCCTACTTATGTCACCAGTAATGGAATGCTGGATTATAAGCTTACGATCTCTGCGAATGGTCAGGATGAAGGTGGCACAGATATTTATTCCGCAACCTTCCTCATGAAAGGTTATGATGATGGGACCAGTAATGACTACGGTATTGTCTACACGATGCCTGCCGATATGTATTTTGAGAGTGGAGTCGTGGACGCACTCAATCTTTATATCAGAAACACATCCACTCCAATAAAGTTTGATGAAGTGGTGGTCACTCAAATTCCAGAGCCAGGTGCGGCCGCACTGCTACTAGGTGTCGCGGGACTCTCGCTTGCCGCTGTGCGTCGCCGTAGAGCATAATCCACACTGCTAAGTTTTTCTCGAACCACCAAGTTCCCATGTGGGCTTGGTGGTTTTTTATACCCATTCAAAAAAAATTTGATCCTAATAGACATGCCTTTTGTAACCTCGGTTCTCGGAACCGGGGCGATGCCGATATGTCTTTTGTAACCTCGGTTCTCAGAACCGGGGTGATGCCGATATGCCTTTTGTAAGCTCGGTTCTCAGAACCGGGGTGATGCCGATATGCCCCCCGACTGTCTCCTGCATAGCCGAAGGCGACGCATGGAAACAAAGTTTCGAGACTACGCAAAGCCCAAGCTTATAGATCATATATTCTTAGAAGTGGTATTATTGTTCACCGTCATTGATTGGAAAAGCTATTATCTACGAGATAAGACTCATGACAAAGAAATAGCTTCGAGCACATGCGCGCTCGAAGCTATGAATAAATCAGATCAAGAGAACTAAACAACTGCACACGGCTTCAGGGAACCAGAAGCCTCCACCAAAGCTTGCAGCATGTCTCACCTACTCTGCATAGGCAGCATTTTGGTATACTCGGATATAATCAATCGTCAGATCATAGATCCCGTTAGCCTGAGATTCTTCGTTTGAAATCATTGCCAGATCGACGAGCAACCACAGTGGTTGTTTCATCTCAATTGGCGTCGGAAAGCGGTGCATTTCCATGCCATCGAAGTAATTAATGACCCAGTCGGGTGTGATCATGCAACCGTAGGTATGATACTCGCCATCAAACAAATCGACATGCCCCTGTGGCGTGTTGCCGTAAAGCCCGAAGTAATTACCAGTCGAACGGTGGTCACTCAAGCGTCCTGGCAACTTACGTGCGGCAGGCCAATTGTGCATCGCAGCATGATGACCGCTCACATCGGAGATGTAGCCCTCATAAATATCATATTCCAGGTTAGTTTCCGTCCGATTGGTGAAATAGTTCTCTGACTTGAGCCACAAAGCGGGCCAAGCACCTCGATAACTCCCGGTGCTACTTGGGCCAATTTTCATACGAGCTTCTACATAGGGATATTTCCACATACGACCAAATCCATTACTATTAACAGAGGCAAAAGCGCCCGCCTTCCACCCACCGGAGTCCTGCATGCGAATCGTCATCGTCCCGTTGGATTGAATGTAAGTATCCGGAGAGCCATTTGCAGCCGGTGAGCCGATCATGGGATCAGCGCTATTAAAGCCAGGCTTAACTGTCCTCGCAGAGCCTGTCGCTGCTTGGTGCGTAGGAGAAAACCAATTCCCCTTCCCTCGAACATCATCGGTCACCGTGTGTTGGTCAAAATCATCACCAAAATCAAGTGTCCACCCAGTCAAATCGACAGGATCCCCGACATACGGAGTCTCCGACAAGGAAGCATCCCCCCAGAAGTCAACCACCGCCTGCCACTCTGCTGCAGTAGACTCGGTAAATTGACCGGTCTCTGCGCGAGCATAGGGCGCATGATGGCGATAAGGGTGTTCAGCCGGCAGGTTATCTTGCACACCGCGGCGCCACATCGCCCACCCCATCAGACGCTCTGCATCCTCTACGGGCACGTCTCCCTGGACGATCAGCACGGAATCGATCGCCAAGTCAGGATTCCAACTACGGAAATCACCAATGACACCCGTATTGAAAATATTAGAATCAGGCATCGCCCAATCCAGCATTTCCTTGCCGCTCTCACCGTAGTTACCATTGATATCCTTACCATCTAAAGAGACATAAAAGTTCTTACCTTCACGCCTAGAAACCAGGCAATGCCAGACAGACCCATCCGGATCGATAGGAAAGGAGAAATTATTCCAGCCCGAGGGTGTCGTCCAATTGACCATCACTGTATTATTTTGGCCATTATATCGAACACTCGGCTGAGATTCCCAACTGCCGCCGACTCCATTAATTGCGAAGAGCGTGCCGGTGCTATTCGTATTGGATAGATCTATACGAAACAGGATGGCCACCGCACGGTGCGTTATATGCGGCACCCATTTACTGCCATCGAGGTGAGGAATGATCAAGTTTTGCTGGGTGTTATTTTCCATAAACACCTCACCATTCTGCATAACAGGTTGGCGCGATTCCACAGTTTGCGCCGCAACGAGTCCGCCGCGGTTATCCGTCCAACTGGAAACAGGGCCCTCTTCCAAATACTCACTTCTCCAATCCAACCAGAGACGATCACCTAAACTATCAGGCGTCCACTCTGCGGCCGTGCGCACGAATTTCACCGCGTCGGCGATGACATACGTCCCATCGGTTCCCGCAGTGGTTACTTCGACATATCCTCCTGTGCCCGCTTCAAATGAGTAAGTCCCGATGTAATTCCAAACCCCATCATTCTGCTGCTGGTTTACATAGATCCCTGCGGCATCATTGGATGAAATAACATTCACTGGCACGGAGTCTGAACGATTACTGGTGCCAGACCATCGCATAAAGACATCATACATACCTGTATGCGTGAGATCCGGTGCAAAGGTAACCGACTTGCTGCCCTTACCATTAGAGCCATCGTGTAAGTAATTGGAGCCATAATAATTATTCTCAGTCGTTGAAGTGCTCCAATTTCCAGAAATGGAGCAATAGACTGAATCAGAATTATCTATGATCACTTCATACAATTCGCTTTCCGTAAATCGAACTGCGTCGGCGATAACATATTTACCATTGGTGCCTTCAGTTGATAAAACGACTTCGTTTTCACTGCCTTCACTCATGACAAAACTGCCCAGGGTGTGCCACATCCCCCCGGCCTGAGTTTGATCGGCGAGGAATGATGCGGTTCCATCAGCAGCTTGCACCGTAAAAGGTGTATTCTCTGGACGATTGTCGTCGGCAGTCCATCGCACAGAAATATCGTATAGTCCGACAGTTGGTATATTGGGAATGTAACGAACCGACTTCCCTCCTTTTTCGCTTGAATTATCATGAAGATAATTGGCTCCGAAGTAACCCCCAACATTCGTGGACGCCGTCCAGTTCCCGGTTAAAATGGCTTCACTATCAGTGCTATCTACAATAATATCGACCACTTGCCCCTCAGATACAGGTGCGAATTGAACCGCATCCACAATCACATGCCCGCTAGTTCCAGTGGTGCTCACGACTACATTTCCAGTAGTCCCAGTTGCAAAGTTGTAAGTTCCCAGCAATACCCAATCACCTCCATTGGCGGTCTGATCAACCATCACCTGAGTGGCCCCTCCTGCATGATTAATCGTCACGGGGACATTATCCGCTCGCCCTGAACTGGATGTCCACCGAAGGAACACTTCGTGATCCTCTGCTATGATGATATCGGGCGTAAAGGTTGCTGACTTAGAGCCTTTACCTGTATTCCCGTCATGTAAATAATCAGAACCATAGTAAGCGTTGTGATAACTCGACGAAGTCCAAGTTCCTGTCAGTGAAACCGACGCACTGTCGGTATTGTCAATAATGATAGCTGCCTGGCTAAACTGAGCCAGGAGCAGCAAACCAGTCATACCAAGCGCCCCCCTCAACTTAGCTCTACAGCAGGCAGCCAACAAAACTGCACCAAGGAAGGTCTCCCTTAGACCAAGCGCACTCTCGAAACACCTTATAGTAAAATTACATTTTTTATCATACGAGGCACAGGATATCTTTTTCATCATTTATTTTTAGGGGTTAGCAGTAGTCAGCCATCAACGGAGGGCAGATAAAACCAGCTCTCCACGACCGCCTAAAAGCAATCGTCAGCAAGTTTACAGCGGCTGTTTTCTTTAAAGCGGCCATAAACCCACCTCGTAAAGAATCGGAAGCAGCGGGGATAGAGGTAGAAATGGGAGAGGCAAAAACGTGAAAATGTTCACGTGCATCACTTGGGCCGAATTTAGCTTTTAGTAAAATAATGTCAAGATCCACCCTTCCCCCAACAGCCAGTTAGACTGTTTTACTTTTTTCTTACCCGCAGTCATTTGACTACGCATTGATCTCTGCGCATGCGTGAAGTATTACACACAAATTCGTTTAATATGAATTTCAACTACAGAGCCCAAAGATCTCAGGTGCTGAATTTGTTCTGAAGCAAATAAAAAAAACGGAGCCCACTGGGCTCCGTTTGCTACGAAAGTTGATATACACGGCTAGCGACGACGACGCACAATCACACTAGTGAGCCCGCAAATACCAGCTAGTAAAGCAAAGCTGCTAGGCTCGGGAATGGCTGAAAGAGATCCGTTCAGAGTGACATTATCCAAACGAGCCACATCACCTGAGCTATCTTGAGTCTGATATAGGTAAATTCGAAATTCAGTACTGCCACTCAGCCCCTGGAAAGCAGCATCAGTCAAAGAAATGGTCTGACGTTGGTAATCGGCCGCAGTCACTCCTGCAGTGGCAGAAACAGTAATTCCGATGTTAGTCGCATAACCGTCGACTTCTGACCGAAGGAAGAAGCTCGCGGTATTCTGCCCCGAGGAGCCAGAACCATTTGCAGAATAATCGAAGATAAGACTGGTAAGATTCACTTCAAACGAAGCATCTGGTGTTATGGTAAAGCTGAAATAGTCGTCCCCGTTGATGGCATCTGCTTCCGTATTACCAGTCGTGTTACCCCGAACGTAACGAACATACGGAGCAGCTGCAGCGGCCCCCGCATTGCTTGGTGCCGTACTAGAAAATCCAATACTTCCCGAATCCAAGCCAGCACCTGCGGTAAACACGCTAGCAATGGAATCGCTGTCGAGATCGCTACTGGCACTACTCGCAGTGCTAGGAACACCGAAAGTATATTCCGCAAGAACGGAGCCATGCACGGCAAATGGGAGAATAAAAACGCCCGAAACTAGGGCTACAATTGGAGTTTTCATATATTTCATTGAGGCGATAGTATGCAGAGGACTTACCAACAAATATTCAGATAAGCATCAATATAAAGACTGTTACATCAAACCATTGAGAAACCGATCAATATCTACTTGTTACAGTCACATATGATCCATTTCAGCGTCTCAGTCCCCCTGACTCTACAAGACGCTGTCAGCACAGCAGTGTAAGCAACTATGAAGTCTTTAGTATTTGATAAATGATGGTGTGCAACACGCCTATGAGCTTCCCTTCGATTGAAAATAGTGCTATATACTGGTTTTGTATCCATAATAAACCTGATTACATAATGAAAAAACAACTTAAGACACTTCCACTCCTAGTGACTGCAGGACTGGCTACCACAGCCTCTGCATCAGCTGCAGTTATCGCGCAGTATGACTTCAATAGTGCGACAGATACTTTTGCCGATTCAGCCAACGCCTCAGGCCTCACTGCCGGAGAGATCACTCCAGGGACACTAATGGCTACAGATGACGGCAGATCGACGACTTCCACTTCTGAAGGTGCCGGCAGTTATTTCGCGCGATGGAACGCCATTAACGCAGCTAACGGCTCGACATCAGCAGCCTGGGGAAACGCACAAAGCAATGGCATCTACTTAGAGTTTACCCTGACCCCAGATGCAGGCACTAGCTTGAATCTAACCGACCTTCATTTAGATGTTGCCTACAATGGCACAGACAACTTTCGACTTGCAGTCACCTCCTCCCTTACGGGTTATAATTACGCGGATAGGCTTACGATCAGCACAGAACTGACTGCTGATGCGAGTTCTCTCCCCAATATCCTTCAATCTAATCTAGGAGGCATTGAAACCGCCCCTGACGAGACTGATGCAGACTGGGGGCAAGGAGAAGACACCATCATAGATCTCAGCAGCGCCACCTTTGATAATATCGCATCGGATGTCACTTTTCGCATCTACGCCTTCTCTCTAACCAGCAGCACCAGCATTCTTCGTTTAGACAATGTTCATGTAAATGGCACCGTCATCCCCGAACCAGGCAGCTATGCTTTACTTGTTGGCATCCTCGGCCTGACGAGCGTGATGATTCGTCGTCGCAGATAAGTCAGATTGAGTTTAGACAGTTTTACGAAGAGCCTGCCGCTGAAAAGCGACAAGCTCTTTTTTTTTTTGCTTCATCGTCATTTACCGGGAAAGAGATGTTTGGACAGATCCATCTTTTTTTACGGAGCCTATGCGTATCGCAGTGATACTGAAGACCGCCCCTGAAGTCGAAAACTCAGGGTTGGCTAAAGACTATAAATCAGCCTTCACCTCAAAATAGCCATAACCATACGCGACGGCCAGCGGTGCAGTCTCCAATTCTAGACGCCCAGAAAGGTACGCACTGTCCACGGACTCTTCCTCCAGTAACATCTGTCGCTCCGAACCATCCGCAAACAACAGGCGCACTTTCGCATGCTCCTGCTTGGTATAATCAAAATTGATGGGAGCTTTTAAGCGCACCTTTAAGGCACCCGATTGATACTGCCCCTCAATCTGAGTCTCTGCAGTCGCCAAATAACTCATACTGAGATTGTAAGCGGTGTTAAAATTCACCCAACCTTCGGTCCAACCGATATTTCCCACCTCGGGCTGATACGGGTAATGCGCATTCTTTGGCGCACCATCGAACACAAAACGCGCCTGCGCCAACTGCCCGATCCCACCGTCGTAAAACGAATACCACCCAAACTCCACGCCTTCAATTTCTCGTGGTGCATCATACGAGAAATGACGCCCAGTCGGATTACGACCGAAGCAATTATCAAAGTGCGACCAAACCAATTGATTCAAGCGCTCACGCGTCACCTCGGAGTCAATGTAAGGCATCGCTGCTAAAGCACTAGCTGGAAAGCCCATGACATTACCAGGCTCATTCCACATGGTCGGTTTGTTTCCAGTCGGCACCCATTGATCCTTCGAAAGTTTACGAAAGTCCCACATATTTTCTGAGCGTTCAATCATCACCTGAGCCCACTCATTCACCTTAGCACGCAAGCCCGCCGGTGATCGATCCGGATGCAGGCGCAGCATGGCAGCGAGTCCTGTCATCGTGACATGCTCACTCATACGTTGCCCTTTAGTGATGATGGGGTTCTCCCAGTCCAGCTGCTGAATCATCCATTCAACCTGCGCATAAGCCGCCTCAAAATACTGTTCCGAGTTTGGCTCAGCATCTCGTACTGCGACTGCATACATCAGCAAATTCGGCAACACCGTATGCCCTGGAGGATTCGCCCCCTTGGTGCTTCCAACAGACTCTTGTAGCCTTAAAACATTATGGTCATTCGGCACTTCATCGTAGGGGTATTTCCGCGACAGCTCTGATTTCGTCCAATTCGCCAGCACATAAGCTTTCACCACATCATAATTTTGCTGTGGCAACCACTGCTGAAGCACAGGCCACGCATAGAGGAAATAGGCCAATTGCTCCTTTATCAACATGTGGTTCAATTCTTGAGTCACGATGATATCAGCGCCCCAATGAATGAGTTTCACTAGGTCGGGCGCAGCTTCTGTATATGGCTCCAACGCGCCCCACTTCCCCGCATGTTGCTGAGGATCCACGTATTCAATTTGCGACGACATGCGGAAATAAGCCTCCGGGTTCGAAAGTAGCATCGACACCAAAGAATTCAGCTCGAAAGCAAATTGGTGATCATCACGCCAGCCAAATGAACCCTTAGCTGGCTTCTTGCTATTACCAACATAATGCCGGCTATCGATCATAAAGTCGATCATACCTTGATACGTGACACGCTCCAACCACCAATGACCGATACGAAACGGCACCGAAACTTCGTCGCCCACATGCAGCACATACTCCGCAGCGCCAGCTGGCTCAAAATCGGAAAAGTCACCAATGTGATTTTGAACGATTCCGCGATATAATACGGCGGACTCATCTCTTTGGCTAATCGTAAACAGGTGTTCTCCTTCCACCCGCGGCGCTGTAAAGCGCTTCGGTTTCCCCCGATTAAATCCACTTTGATTTAGATAGATTTGAGGGATGCGGGGCTCTCCCTTCAGTCGCGGTGCGGCCAGAGCAGGGATCCCTTCGCTGCGATAGGGCCACACTTTGAGTTCTTTCACACGGGCAATGCCTTGCTTACTGTCCGTAACATTTAATCGTAGTCCTGTCGTGACAATCTCGACCGTATCATCAAAGGGCACACGCAACGCGGTGGCATGATTCCCTTCGATTTGGGCCGAAGGAATTCTATGCCACGCCTCCCCCACTCGATATTGAAAATTAAAGCCACTGATAGCGTCCCCCGTTCTAAAACCACTAAACAAATGCACCCCACCCAAGCGAATAGGCTCAGGAAAAGTCAGCTCCAGCCAAACGGGGCCATCGAAATTACGCGCACTGACCCAACGGGACTCGTCGCTAATCACTCCATCCACCGCATTCGCGGCCACGTAACGCGGCGATTCTAGGACCGAACTGGCACGGACCTGCGCCGTGCGTGCGATATTTACAGCCTCTGCCGTAGCCAACTGTGGCAGAAAGGTCACGAGACACATACTTAAGCCTGCCAATGATTCGTTAAAAATCTTCATATACCATCTTATTTATTTGGAACTAGTTCGAGAGAGCGTAACAACTACTTGTCCTGCGTATCAGTAATGATTCATGCCTATAGAATAAAGGGAATTGAATTGCTCCCAAGCTGTTACAGTCACATTCCCTTCTATATATGTCGCTTTCATCCAAGCCCGATTCAAATGTCCCGCGTCAAAGAACCATTTCTCTCCGACATGTAGCCGAAGCAGCGGGCGTGTCTCGAATGACTGTATCAAGAGCCTTTAAGCAGGAGGCTTCAATCAATCCAGCAGTCCGAAAAAAAATCCTAAAAATTGCTAAAGAACTAGGCTATACACCCGACACAATGGTGAGCGAATTAATGACCAGTTTCGCCAGTCGTCGCTCCATCAGCTACCAAGAAACCTTCGCTGCGCTCTGGTGGCCCGAGCGCTGGGAAAAGGCCGAAACGGGACGCGGCTTCGATGCCGACATTTACCAAGGTCTCAATGAAGGCGCCCAACTGCATGGGCGAGCCATTGACCACTTAGTGCTAACACCAGAGATGACTCCACGTGTCATTATGCGCATGCTTCTGGCACGCAACATTCAAGGCGTCATTCTCACACCTCCCCCCAGTGCAGGAATCAAGGCGCCTGAACTAGAATGGGATCAGTTGTGCACCGTCATCGTCGGCAGTTCGCTACGCGAGCCCAAGTTCCATCGAGCCCAACCAGGGCATTACATCGCGATTGTTCAAGCCCTGGAGACGCTCCAAGCGCGCGGATACACGCGGCCTTGCCTTTTGCTCCGCAGTGATCTCGAAGAACGCATGCTACACGCCTATACCGCAGCCTTCTTAGCCTGGGGCAACCCCAAGGAACACATATGGAGCACAGATAACCCAGCCTCTACGGGACTCTCCCATTGGATTAAACGGACCAAACCTGATGTCATCATTGCAGACTGGGAAGATTGGTTTCAACTGATTAAACCTGAAGATCGGGCCTGTGGCTTTATATCACTCGCAGTACGTGATCCACAAAGCCCCATCTCCGGAATCTATGAAAATTCCATCCGCATGGCGAAATGCGCTATAGATCTACTGATCCGCTCACGGCTCACTCATGAATTAGGTCAACCCAGTGAACCCTTACTGTTACTGACGTCCAACACATGGATTGAAGGCCAAAGCCTCCCTAGCAGAAAACCCGAGAGCTCTCTGTCATAAAAGTTCGTGGCAAAGGTCGGTCAAGTGCACAAAAAAGCGCAGAGACCGAGATCTTTGCGCTTTGAATTGTAGAATGATAAGTCGCCAAAATGATCACCGCCGGCAAATATCAGAGCATCGCTTTAGGCTGCTGAAAACAGCTGAACGCACACGGCGCCACTAGCGTGAGGCCTGCGTAATAACAACTTGATCAAAGTGAGCTGCATTACTCCCAGATGAAATCACACTACCATTACGACTGTTGATCAACAAGGCCGAGAAAATGCCGGCATCTAAGCCCTTCCCCGTCGTGGCAGACTCACTGCTGGCGCCATTGGTATCGCCTGGAAAGGGAAGATAGGATGAAGTAAAAGAATCATAATAATAAGCCTGCAGCGAAGCCAAGCCATCCGCGACCGGTGTAATAGTTAGCTTAAAGGTATAGAAGGCATTCGGGTCTGTCATGATACCATTCGCATATGTCTTACCAAGGTTGTCGGTGACACTTCCTCCGGTCGGAACACGGTACTGTAGATACGAAAACTGCTTAGCCACACCATTCCCAGGTTCAATCTGAAAAGTAAATCTTGAATCCCGCCCACCTGTGATATCCTTAAGTTCAAAACCAAAACGTGCGTTGGCCGGATTGTCCAAGACATCTTCAACCTTGACCTTCATATAAATGGAGATCGGCCCAGCTGAAAGGTCCAATTCATTGATATCAACGATCGATCGAGTGCTCCCCCCGTCGCTATCAACCGAAGGAACCCATACCCCGCCCTCAATTTTAGCTTTTTTTGTGAGCGCGGCGCCCTCACCATTTGTAATGACAACATCACTCCAACCAGCGTAGTTATTGTCGAAGTTTTCATTAAACTGTATAGTCTCCCCAGCAGAAATGGAAATCTCAGCATCAGCTACAGATAGCGACACAGAGACCAGCGATCCAAAGAGAGCGAGGTATGCGATATTTTTTATTTTCATAATATTTTTTGGATAAAGCTTGAAACGACAATAAATTAGAAAACGACACTGACTCGCTTAGCGACGGCGGCGGCCTAAGGTCAAGAGGACACTGCCTCCCATAATCAATGCGAATGCTGAAGGCTCAGGAACCGCGGTCACCTGCAAATCATTACCTACAATAGCAAAAGACCACACATCGGTATCCACACCCTCAGCGAACGCGAGTCCATTGTCGATAATACCGGCAGCGGCGCTCAAGATAGTCCATGTGCCTGACTGTTCACCGCTATTAAAGTCCAGATCCAACAGCGAGCCCGATTCAAAAACCGCTTGGGCACTACTGCTCCCATTGGTTCCCTCACCTACGCTAATCAGCGTGCTACCTTCCGTAGTGCTGCCATCAATAGAGACAGACAGTGTCGTTCCAGCACCTTGTAACCAGGCACCGTTATAATCATCTGCAGTGCCGCCGATTTGAATGGAACTGCCAGCATCATATCCGTCGACATGAAAGACAGTCGAACCAGATCCACCTGTAGTCATGTTGAACGCCTCACGAACCTCTAAAGTGCCCGCGGTGAAGTTATAAAGACCTGTCCCGTTGTTACTTCCCATATTCACTGACGTGCCGTTTCCACCAGCAAAACTGAATGTCCCCCCAGTTTGGTTGACCGTTCCGGAACCGGAATCGGTGCCAATACTTGCCGCAGTTGAATTACTCGATAAAAAACGTAGCGCACCGCCGGATAGGTTAATGATGCCGACATTCCCAGATCCAAATCCAACACCCACCCGAGTTGGTGTTACACCGGACGAGATATCAGCGCCGGAAACATTCAGCGTGCCGTTGCCTTGGGAACCTTCCATACCCACACGAAGATAATCAACCACATACGTGCCGGTAGATGCGTTTGCCGGACCCGCCGTGGACAGCCTTCCGACAATCGGTGCGTCCCCACTGTCAGGGATATTTCCTTGACTCCAATTTGCTGCGTTTTCCCATTGACCGTCTCCACTACCATTGGTCCAGATGGTCCAAGTAGCCGCTTGCGCGGTCGTTCCGATCAATAATGTGCCCGCGATAGACGAGGCGATTAAAGCGTTTTTTAGGTTTAGGGACAGTGTGTTCATGTTCGTATACTTCAGTAGTTAGGTTAAGGTTTCGAACGACTAGTATCTCAAAATCGACAAACTAAGTCGTAGGGTATTAATTCGAGATGTATAAATTGTTCACGTGCATCATAATTTGCAAGTAATTTATTAAAAGCAAAGAAAATAAATCCGGCAACAAAACCACATTAACAGCTCTAAAAAAGCAATTTACACTATAAATTGGCGAATAAAAACCCTCATTCTAAGACTTAAAGATAACTTGACAAAACGACCAAAAAGGAGCTCACCTCCAATGATAAAATTAAACACGTGCCCATCAATGTCAATAAGCACAGGTTCGAGTCTTCTCTAGATTATAGATATTTGGACAAACCGTTAACATAAAAGCAAAAAGCCCTATGTCCCTCAGCCCACTACCTTCGAGTCTACGATATAAACGTGCCATAGCACTGTCCTCAGCCCTACTCTTGCTAATCAGTCACAGCGTAATCGCGAAGCTACAATTACCTGCAATATTCGGCTCCCACATGGTGCTCCAACAAGCACACGACCTGCCCGTCTGGGGCTGGGCCGATCCCGGCGAAGAAGTGACGGTTACACTGGCAGATGTATCCCGACAAGCCACCGCCGACAGCGCGGGAAAATGGATGGTTAGACTACCGCAGATGGACACCCAGGCTGAAGGACAGATGCTCACCATTAGTAGTTCGAGCGGCGAGCGATTCAGTTTTGAAGACGTCCTGATTGGCGAGGTCTGGATTTGCTCAGGACAATCAAACATGCAATGGCCAGTCATCAACTCAAACAACGCAGACGAAGAATCGGCTAATGCGACGTATCCGGAAATCCGCTACTTTGAGGTCAAAAAAGAGTTTTCCTTCGAGCCACAATCAGACCTACGCGGAGAATGGGTCATCTGCAACCCGCACACGGTCAGACAATTTTCTGCCGTGGGTTATTTCTTCGGGCGACATCTACACAAAGAGCTAAACCGCCCCATTGGATTGATCGGCACAAACTGGGGAGGCACGGTCGCTGAAGCCTGGACCAGCGCTGAAGCGCTCGACGCCAAGCTACCGGAGTTCTCCGATAAAATTGCAAAGCTACCGGAAGTGAAGGCCAATCAAGCGTCCGAAGTGGCAGCTTATCAGGCGGCCCTTCAAGACTTAAAGGATGGACTGAACAAGCTCTATGAATTGGAAGCGGACCTAGACGCTGCCAGCGCATGGGCCAGCCTCGAACTGAACGATTCAGCTTGGGAGAGAATTATGATCCCCACCAAGTGGGAAGATGCGGGCTATGAAGATTTGGATGGCATCGTCTGGCTGCGCAAAACTGTCATGATACCAGAGTCATGGATAGGCCGAGACCTGGTGCTACGCCCTGGCACCATCGACGAGGTCGACGTCACATGGTTTAACGGCCAACAAGTCGGCGCGCGCGGCAATATCAAGGAAAAGATTGTAAAATACTGGAATCAAGCACGCGACTACCGAGTCCCGGCCGAACTGGTCCAAGCAGGCCCGAACGTCATCGCAATTCGCGTCATCGATGCGACCGGTCCCGGCGGCCTGCGTGGCGATGATAACAAGCCCCTGTATTTGGCGCCGGAGGATGCAAATGAAACCGAACGTATTGCCCTCTCAGGTGAATGGCACATAAAGCCTGAATACGTCTTAGCTCAAAAGCCTAAGAATCCAGTCACACCGAACCGCCCCACTATCCTTTACAATCAGATGATTGCCCCGCTCATTCCCTATGCGGTTCGTGGTGTCATCTGGTATCAGGGTGAATCCAACTCATCACGCCCGGAGCAATACCGCACGCTCTTGCCAACCCTGATCAACGACTGGCGCAGTCGCTGGAATCAAGACGACTTCAACTTCTTAATCGTGCAAGTCGCGAACTACAAAAAACGTGAATCACTGCCCGTCGAAAGCAACTGGGCTGAACTGCGCGAGGCCCAGGCCATGGCTGCCGCACAACATCCGCAGAACGGCCTGGCCGTGACAATCGACATTGGTGAAGCCCACGACATTCACCCGAGGAACAAGCAAGATGTCGGTAAACGCCTAGCGCTCGCCGCAGAAGCGATCGCGTATGACCGCGACCTAAGCTACAGCGGCCCTGTCTTCACTCAAATGGAAGTCCAGGGACACCAAGCCATCTTACACTTTGACCACAGCGACGGTGGCCTGATCAGCAAGACTGCCGAAATCGGTGGTTTCGCGATTCGCGATGCCGACAGTGATTTTGTTTGGGCCGACGCCGTGATTGAAGGTGGCAACATTCGCCTCAGCGCTCAAGGCGTGAAGCACCCCGTCGCTGTTAGATACGCATGGGCAAACAATCCGGAAGCTCCCATCTACAACAAAGCCGGCTTGCCCATGGTTCCCTTCCGAACGGATGCGCCAGTAGCGCGACCAGGAAGGTAAGGCGAAACGTGAGCTTGCACTCAGTGTGATTTTTCCGGACACAACCAGTCGTCCGCCGAAAATCAGAAGTCCCAATTCTCGCAACCAACGTCCCAACAGGAACGCCATTCCTTCGCAGCGCCTTGTCGGCGAGTGACGATGACTGTCGGCGAATAGGAATGTTTACAATCAAACAGCTGTCATCAGTGTTGACGACAGCTGTTACTTGCCCCGAAAAAAACGGGAACTGCTTTGATCAGAACGACTCAAAGCGAGCACTCCGCAAAGCACTTGCTATAAGAAAATCAATTGATCGGTCCGCTTTCCAGGTTCCAGTGTCATCGCCGACTGCATGCCTGAATCAGACCACTGTGAACTGGTGATAATTCGGTAAGATCCATGGAAGCCACGAAAGTTGAAGTAACCATCGGCATCCGTGACACCCTCTTCCGTGGTGCGCCACTCATTGTGAATCAAATCCTGCAGGACGTGGTAGGCAGGCTTGGGACTCAGGTCTTCGAATAGCAGACCAGAGTAAACTTTGTGTTCGCCAGGAGCGCCGCAACCATCAGGGAGGTTCCACCAAGTGATTCCTTCGACGGCAGCGTGACTGAACCATAAGCGGTAAAGATTCTTAGCGACCTCAGCCTGCGCAGCCAAGCCTGCTTCGTTATTCTCAGGCGAAGTGAGTGTGATCTCGCTGACATGCAGCGGTAAGTTGAACTTCGTATAATGATCGAGCGCATCCAGCAGATCCATCGGCCGGGAATTGTCCCCCGCAAGCACTTTGAGCAGGTCTTTGTCCTTAAACTTGTGGAATTGTAAACCAATGGCTCCCATGCGGCGTTTCTCCTTCAAGATACCTTCAATCAATTGAGTATACTCCGGATCCTCTATATCCCATGCCCCAGTCGCCTCATTGATGTCAAAGCGAGTCTCGGTGGGGAAATACTTCTCAGACCAAGCGAAAGCGGTGCTGCCGTAATTCGGTAGCATGGCCATGCCGTCCGGATTCTTCTCATAGTGACATGCGATCTCGTTGACGACGTCCCAGCTAGCGATGGCATCCCCGTAGCGTTCGGCTATCTCTTGAATGCGCTTTTCCCAAAGCGGAGCCGCCTGCTCCGGATCAGTAGGCAACCAGTCTGGAGTCGACCACTTGCGATAGTTCCAAACCAAAGTATGCCCATGCATACGTAAGCCTTTGTCTTGGCAAAACTGAACCACGCGGTCGGGCGGAGGACGACGCGCAATGGGCACGCTGTGTTGACTAAAGCGTGGACGACCTTGCTCTGGCTCTAAGCCGCGCCAGTAAAACGGCACTGTCGCACGGTTGAAGATATTACAAAAAGCATCTTCATATTTGAGATTGAGTGTGTCTTCGGGGAAATCACCCAGCTTAAAGATGTTGGCACCAAAATTGAAGGGAGAGTCCTGCTGTTCCACCTTAATTCCGATGCCTGGCAATGGCTTTCCTTCAAAATTAGTAACACGAACGCGAGCATCGCTTTGACGATTTATCCGAATCCCTTCATCGATGCGTTTCACCAGCTTCGGGTCGGACCATAGTGCGTTATATTTCTCAGTAATAATGGAACTCATGTGTATGATATTTGATAGACTACTTTAATTCTAGTGACTAAAATATTGTAGAGATGAGTCCTCTCGGACACACTAAAATGGTATTAAATTTATCAATAGTGATAATCTGCAGTGAGCTACTCATTCAGTCACAAGGCTAAGACGAAAAATCAAAAAAGCCGCCCACAATAAGTGACCGGCTTGAAAGAAAATCGAAGCGCTTCAAAAAAATTAACGACGTCTCCGGATCAATACTGCCAAACTGCTCAACAGCACGAGCGGCAAAAAGGAAGGCTCGGGGATTTGGGCCAGGCTAAAGCTCTCAACCGTCCCACTAGCATTCTGGTTGTAGGAAAGCCCCACAAGAGAGAAATCATAATCTGAAGTGAGATTAGCCACCGCATCCGGCGTCGATGAGCCATTCAGATAAAACTCAATCGAACCAAATGAATCAGTGCCATTCCATCCCGATAAATCGAGCACCGTAGTAAAGGTCGCATCGGCCGCACCAACCGCGCCCCAATCTGTCGTGACATAGCTGGTACCCACCGATCCAGGTGATTGTATATAGTCAAAGAAGGTGGTGCCCTCTGCAGCCCTGCGAATAGCGACACCTACAGCAAAGTTGTTCTTAAAAAGGGGATCATCCTTAAAATAAGTTCCAGTAAAGAAAGTCATGCCAATCCAACTGTTGGCGCCGCTGGCACCCGCGACTTGAGAAATGGTGGAGGTCAGCGTAAACACTCCATTCGCAGTCCCCTTCGCGTCATTGATGTAACTTCCTACCGAAAGAGCCGCACTGGCGTCAACATCGCCCGAACCTGGAAGCGTGCCATCTGCACGGAATACTGAGCCTGCGACCCAAGTCGCGCTTCCGCCGGCTGTGGTAATGTCGGAAGAAAAAGTGGTGGCGTTTTGTCCGTTGAGAGCAACGGCGCTCGAGCCATCAAAGGAGTCGCTGATGATGACAGCTGCCGTGCCAGGAGTGATGGACAATGCGGCGAATGCAAGTGCCGGTAAAAATGTTAATTTAGATTTCATATTTTTAAGAAGTTATGAGTCGATTAGATCATGCCAGAAACTTACCTACATTACTACAAGATGGAGCGTATTTTAATGTGTGCGTGATGATTCAATGCCTTTGCGGCTCATTTCGTTGCTCGCAGGACATCAATGGCTTGACGATTCTTCAAAACTTCGGGAGTCACTCGTTTTTGAGCGATCTCGAGCAAGTCACAAAACACTGCATGCTCGTCCGGCAGACGCTCCCACTTGTCGGAGAAGGTGGACATTTCTTCGTTCAATTGATTCGGAAAATGCGTGAGCCGTCGACCAGTCTGCGCCAACCAAGGCAGCGAACGCTGCAAGGGGGTCAGGCTCTTGAACGCGCCTGCTTGTGCGATACTCCAAGCATGTTGCAATCGTGATTGACGATACACATAGCGTTCCGTCTTCGCTTTAAAATCACTGTCCTCGCTAATGATTTCAACCGTGCACCCTGCCTGCAAGTCAATCGTCCCGAGCTCAACAACCAGTTCGAGTCGATCCCCTGCGTAACGCCAACTCGGACCGTTTGCTCGTTTCGAAAAGTCGACTGATGCACCATCTATAGTCACTCGCTGAGGAACTGCAGAAAAGGGCAAGCGCAAGCAGGCCTTGCGAGTCGCTTTAACCCCAGCATAGGTCGAAGTGCCGGTCTGCTGAATCGTGATGCAACGAGCGCACGCCTCGCTGGATTGCGTGATCTCTATCGTGGCGATTTCATTCTGTTGATATCCGGTAGAGTCTCCGTCATCTTCATTCCAACAGTACGTGCTTGCGTCCGGACCAACGACGACAATTTCTAAGTCATCAAAACTGCCAGTGCCCGCGCGTAATTTATGCGCTTGCTCCACCCAGATGGCGCCAGGCTTCACGAACACGGGGACCTCCTGCAGGGTGTAACTTTCTTCGATCCACTTGGGCCCCTGGTGCTTAAGCCCGAGAGAGAGATCAATCCATTCACCCTCGGGAATCCAAATGCGTTTGCGCGCCAATCCAGTCTGCAGGTCAGCGGCTTGAGTGATCGGAGCGATCACCATCTGCCGACCAAAAAAGTACTGATCCTTGGCAAGATAGGCGTCCTCCACTTCCGGATACTCGTAGTACATCGGCATGCACAATGAGCTGTCATCACGCCAACAAGTGTACAGTTCGGATGTAATGTAGGGCAGCATCTGATAACGCTTACGAGCGGTCGCGATGAGCACATCGCAGAAGGGGCGCTTGTAGTTCCAGAAAAAGCGGTGATCTTCGACACTCTTGGATTCGTGCAAGCGTAGCACTGGACTGTATGCTCCAAATTGAACCCAGCGTGTATACAGCTCGGGATCGGTTTCGTCAGAAAAGAAATGCCCCCCGATATCATGGCTCCAATAGCCGAACCCAACATTCGCACCGCTGGCGGTAAAGTAAGGCTGATAGGCGAGCGACTTCCAGCTGATGTGAGTGTCCCCGGAGAAACCGATCGGATAGCGCCCGGCTCCGGGGCCACCAAAGCGGCTAAAAATCATCGGTCGTCGTTTGGGAAAGCGAGTCGCTAGATCTTGCCAGTGTAAGTAATTCAGCCATGGCAGTGCATCGAGCCCTTTGATCGCGGTGGATTTGCCTTGCTGCCAATCCATCCACCAAAAGCGCACACCCTGATCTTCGAAGGGATGATGCAGCAAACGGAAATACGCATCCATATACCGGGGACTGGTGCAGTCGAAGGGCACGGTGTCGCCACTGCTGGCATCGACCCCCATTTCTTCGCACATCGCCTCGTATTGATCTTCGTGTTGCGCCACCCCATCTGCGGGATGCAGATTCATTGTGATTTTGATACCGTTGTCCTGCAGATATGCGAGCGTATCCCCTGGGTCGGGGAAAAATGTGGGGTCCCAACTATAGCCCGTCCAACCAAGCTTGTGCCAATCCATATCAATGACCAACACATCAAGCGGGATATTATAATCATCGTGTGTTTCAACGATGTTCTCGAGCTCTTTGTCGGTGAATTCCCAATACCTGGAAAACCATAAGCCGAAGGCAAAACGTGGAGGAATTGGCTGTTTGCCGAGGTAACGAGCCATGGTCTGTAATCCTCGATAGTAATCAGACCCATAAGCTGAAAAATAAAGGTCCTGGACCTCAGCACCGCGTGGGGCAGTGACCCAGGCCGGATCCTGTGGGCTGCTTTTGATGAGTGGCGGCGTTGATGAATCATCAAATACCGTGTATCCACTTTTCGAAAGATAGCCGGGAATGACATCTGGAGTTTCCTGCGTCAACTCCATGACATCCTTATCCCATGGGCATACGTAGGTGCCATTACTTGACACGACCCTATCACCGTCCATGCAGTCAAGCGTACGTAAAGTGCCCGGTAAGTTCTGATCGTCGGCGTCACCATACTTCCACACGCGGGAGTCTGCGCCATTTTGATAGCGTATCTCCAGCGTCTCGCTGCTGAAACCTTGCGAGGTCGCGGTATAGCTCAACAGCAACTCACTCGTTTCGATCTTGAGATGATTGCCATCTTCTTTGATTGAAAATTCCGTAGATTGTATTTTGCGTTGCGCCACTGATAGTGTCGAAGCATCCAGGAAGTCCCCCGATTTTGAATATTCCATACGGATACAATTATCCGCTAGAACCGTGAAACGGGCGCTTTTACCGAAAACAATACTTTGTTGCTGCTGTGTATTCATGAGAAATCAAACGAGAATTATTTCAGTGCGCCATCCGTAAACAGCTGTTGATTCTGCTTGGCCAAATCCATTTCAACGGATTTAGCTAAGGCAACTTCATCCACTGGCTTGAGTTCGAAATATAGAAATTCATTCGACTCCAGTGATAGGCTGATACGCGCGGATTCTTCGGCATCAATGACCTCGAACGAATACTCAGGTTCGGCTAACTTCCGCAGTGCCTCTTCCTGGATGGGGCTAAGGTTCTGAGGACGTCCCATGGCCACCCAGGTTTCTTTGGCACTGCCAGCCCCCACCCTGACTTTGGCGACGGTGAGCAGGTGCTTGCCCGGCGCATCCACAGACGCATTCAGATCTACTGAAAACGCCTCGCGTGCGGCCTTGGTAATAAACAGGTGATTGTAAACAAAGCCATGCGTGGTCTTCAGTTCTTTCGTCGCCACCAGACCGCAACCATGCGGCAGTGCTTCGTCATACTTGAGCTCCAACTTTTTGCCGCGCAACTTTGCCATCAGTCGGAAAGCATTGGCAGTCGCTTTTGGAATGCCGACCTGCGTAACAATGCCATAACTACACGCAAAGGGGGCATTTGAAATCAAATGCTCTTCAAAAATGTCAGAGGCCGCCCAATAGGCCATCGAGTCGCAGGTCTGATCCAGTTCGATACAATTGTAAGCAACCAGCGAACCACCATACAGATTATCCATCGCCTCATTGTCCATGAAGGTCACATCCGACTTGGTGGTCGCGGTTTGCGCATTCCATTCCGTCCAATGAATCTCCAGATCCGGCATCGCCGACTCGCGGACAATGGTCTCGACCCCCTTAAAGGTATCGATCATAAACTGCCCCTCGACATTCGGGCTCGCCTCCACCGATCCATGGTCGATGGGCTCATCGAGTTGGTAGACGTGAGTCGAAACAAAATCGATCGGCACATTCTTCTCAGCACAATGCTCAATCATCTCTTTGACCCAGCCCGCGTAGGCAGTGGCCGGCCCTCCGACGCGTAATGTGGAATCGATGCCTTTAATCGCAAACGCGGCGGAATCATAGAGCTTGAAATATTCCTCCAACGGATTCTCCGTCCACCAGAAACACTTGAGATTAGGCTCATTCCACACTTCGAAATACCATTGCTGCACCTCTTCGAGTCCATAGCGTTCGATACAGTGCTCGGTGAATTTTTCAACCAGCATGCCCCACTCCTCGTAGAGGCGCGGAGGCGTCACGTTCATCTTGTAATGAAACATGGTGGTCTCCCCCGAAGCCATGTCTTTCGGCATAGGGTTCAGCTCAACAAAAGGACGCAGGCCCATCTCCAACAGTGCATCGTAAACTTTGTCTACATGATGCCACTGAAAACTCAGGCTGCCATCCTTCCTGCGCTTGACCACGCCCATGTCGTCATGAAACAGCGCATGGAAACGAATATAGCTATACCCAATCGTCTTTTGCAAATAGCGCAAATGATCCAAAACATCTTCCCGAATCAAGTCATATGCACGACCGACGGTGATGGTTTTCTTCCAAGGCAAGTTCAGCTTTTCGGACTGAGTGTCAGTAATCGAAATATTCATATTATTTTAAAGTGATTCTCCCAATCACATAAATAAGCGATGTAATCAGAGGGACCTATCATAGATTGCTAAAATAGGCAGAGGTTTAGAATGATACTTGCCATAGAATGTGCACGTGTGTCTTCTGCAAGTTTTTTACGCTTCTTTTGCGTATAATCTGGAACGCATCCAAGCCATCTGACAATGGTGATCAGTCATATGAAAACAGCACATCCTTACCAAAACCCCCAAAATCCTGTCGAAACGCGTGTCGATGATTTAATGCAACGCATGACTTTAGAGGAGAAAGTGGGGCAACTGATGCAAGTTAACGGTCAAAACCGTGAAGAAGCATTGGAAAAACTGGACTCGCAACACGCGGGCTCCTTCTTGCAAATCCGTTGGGATTGGTTGGCCGATTTCATTGAAGCAGCGAGTAAGACGCGGCTTGGTATCCCCTTGATCCTAGGCAACGACTGTATCCACGGCTTCTCCTTTTGGAAAGATGCGACTATTCTGCCCACTCAATTGGCAGCGGCTTGCTCATGGAATACTGATTTGATGGAACAAGGCGCCCGTATCACTGCAGAAGAAATGGTGCACTCTGGCTGCTCTTGGACCTTTTCGCCAGTCCTTTGTATCACACGCGACTTACGCTGGGGTCGTGTGGGAGAAACCTTTGGCGAAGATCCCTATTTGATCGGTGAATTTGCCGCCGCCATGATTAGCGGCTACCAAGGCGAAGACCTCTCAGCTGAAAACGCAGTCCTGGCCTGCGCGAAACACTATGCGGGCTACTCGGAAACACTGGGGGGACGCGATGCCTCCGAGGCGGAACTCTCGCGCCGCAAACTGAAGTCTTTCTTCCTCCCCCCTTTCCAACGCGCAGTGGAAGCAGGCGTCGGCACCTTCATGACGGGCTATCAGGCCATCGACGGGCAGCCTTCGACCGCCAATCGCTGGCTACTACGGGAAACCCTCAAAGATGAATGGGGCTTCGACGGCTTTTTAGTCACCGATTGGAATAATGTCGGCCACATGGTCGAAAATCAAAAAGTTTGTCGCGACTACACCGAGGCCGCAAAGGTCGCGATGGAAGCGGGCAACGACATGATCATGACGACCCCCGACTTCTATCAAGGCTGCTTGGATGCGGTCAATTCAGGACAGTTGGACATCAAATGGGTGGACGATGCCGTGCGTCGCATCCTGCGCTATAAATTTAAATTAGGATTATTCGAAAATCCACGCATGCCCGACCTCCCCAAGGTGGACGAGCGCAAGCAAGCGCCCGCGCATCGTGAGGTCGCTCTCAAGATGGCGCGTGAAAGTGCCGTGCTACTGGAAAACAACGGCGTGCTGCCCATCCAATCTGGACAAGTGAAAAAAATCGCAGTCCTTGGCCCGAATGCGGATGACCACCTCGCTCAACTCGGGGACTGGTCCCTGGGTAGCGGACAAGCGATTAAAAATAGCGAGCACAATAAGGAGGCGGTCGTCACCCTACTCGACGGGATTCAAAACCACTTCGACGGCGAGGTGCTCTACGAGAAGGGCTGCGAGATTCTTTCGGATGCCACCGACGGCATCGAAGCTGCAGTCAACGCTGCCCAGCAAGCGGATCTGGCCGTGGTGGTATTGGGCGACTGCAAGGGACTGATGGGCGAATGGCTTTCAACCGCCACACTGGAGCTACAGGGACCACAACTGCAACTGCTGCAAGCGGTGCGCGACACCGGCGTTAAAACCGTCGTGGTGCTCGTGCATAGCAAGCCGAGCATTTTGCCAGCTGTGGTGACCGAAGCTGATGCAGTGGTGGAACTCTTCAACCCTGGCATCCGCGGCGGTGATGCTTTTGCCGAGATTCTAACCGGCCAAACCAATCCTTCCGGTAAATTGACCGTCTCTGTTCCCCGTCATATCGGGCAATGCCCCGTCTTTTACAACCAAGTGCGCGGCCAGCACGGAGACCGCTACGCTGACCTCACGCAAGCGCCCTTGTATCCCTTCGGCTACGGCAAATCCTACAACACTTACCGCTACGAAAATGCCCGGCTCAAACAGGCACAACTAGGACTGCAAGACCACGTCGAGGTTTCGGTCGATGTGACCAACGAAGGAGACTATGACGGCTACGAAATCGTGCAGGCCTATATCTCGGACCTCTACACTTCAGCCACCTGGCCGCTGAAAGAACTCAAGGGCTATGCCCGCGTAAAGCTTGCGCCCGGTGCCACAGAGACCGTCCACATTCGCATTCCCGTGAGTGCATGCAGTATCGTGACGGTCGATGGAGAGCGCATCGTTGAGCCTGGAGAATTCCAGTGCCTCGTCGGCGCCTCCTCACGCGATGAGGATCTAGTCGCGTTGGATTTCATAGTGCTCCCCACTCCGAGCTAGAACGCATCGTGCTCTACAAACAAGGCGGACTCCATCTAAGCGGCGACAGTATCAGCGATGCGCTCGGCACGCTAATACTGAATGACTTGCCCGACCCGCAGCCTCAATGCTCAATACAGCTATTCGAGACGACTCCCCTGATGGAGCGCCTCTGGCGGATCGCGCTCTCGGACATCGAGAGCAACATTGTTGAGGCTGAGGATGGAGCCTATTTCGGGGCTGGTTCCGAATTTGGCGTCCGAGTCTATACACGGGATATCGCCTACTCAGGCATCCTGGGCCTCAATCGTCTCTATCCCAAGATCATGCTCGATAGCATTCGCCAAACGCGAAAGCTCAGGTCAGCGCTTCAGTTCCGCGTATCACAAGGGCACGCGCTGAAATCCATCGACGCCCCCTGGATGGAAGAAGCTCAAAGCGAAAGTGAATTTCTGAAAACTTGGAAGACGAACTCTTACACCCGCAGAACCGACGATGTGGTATGGCTATGGTGCTGCGCATACTTACTCACGCAGCATAATATCAAGCAATGGCAGTGGCTCTACGAAACTGGAAAACACTTTTTCCAAAATTTCTATCAGCCATTTTACGATCCACGCGACGGGCTCTATCACGGACAAGCGTCATTTATAGACATACATTTTGCCGGCAAAAAAACAACCGGCTACCCCCAGGAATGGAGCATCGATGACTGCGTAATGGTGAAGAGCCTCTCGACGAATTGTCTGTATCTGCAAGGGTTAAAGGTCATGGAACTCGCGGCCACACGTACGGGGCAGACAGCAGAAGTCAGCGACTACAGGACACGAGAAGTCAAGGGTTCGTCGAGTCAACTCTGGAGCGCCGCCTCCTTTGTGAATACCTGCCTGAGAGCAGGCTTGGTCAACCTGGATTAAGCCATGAAATTCCGGCCTTAGTTGAGTACGCCCGGCTCGCAAGGGCGCGCTTCACTGGTCTGCCCAGAGGCTTCTTGATCGCTCAGAATTACACGGCCTAATCTACTAAATTGTCTTCCAAATATTTCCACCCGATCGCTAGAGCCAAAATATCCCTCGACAGAAGAGCACACGAGCACCAATGTGCACGTGAATCAATCTTCGTACGTAAACGTAATTCAATACGACCTCGACACACTTAACGGCGTATTCACCCGAAAAATACATGGCCCAATCAGGCTGCCTCTTAAATTTAATTGATAACAACCGATAGAACTATGAAACGATTATTCACCGCCCTGTCATCGCTCATGCCCAGTGCTTTTTTGATGGCCCAAAGTTCGAGCCCGACGGTAGAAATACAATCCAATGCGACCGGCTCAATTGATTGGGTCGCAGAAGTCCTAAAAGGCGGACTCACTTCAGTCATCTTACTGTTCGTTGGCTTTGTTGGAATTGTATTTATCATCGAACGACTAATCGTTGTGCGACGTAATAATTTTATTCCAAAGCGTTTAGAGTCTACTTTGAGAAACTGCACGCTGAAATCTGATTACAATGGCATTCAGAAGGCCTGTGAAAAAGACCAAAGCGTGCTCGCGAGCATGGGAGCCTATATCGCAACGCACACTCACATTCCTTTTGAAATCCTTTCGTTTGGAGTCACTGACATGATTTCAAGAGCAGTCAGTCGTCAACATTTACGCACTTATCCACTGGCGGTGGTCGCGACGATTTCTCCACTACTCGGGCTATTGGGCACGATCATAGGAATGATTGAAGCCTTTCAAAAAGTGGCTTTAATGGGCGACACGGGCGACGCCTCGGTGCTTGCAGATTCAATCGGAAAAGCTCTGATCACGACAGCACTCGGTTTGATTATCGCGATTCCATCGCTCGCGAGTTATCACTATTTCAAATCTAAAGTAAATAGCTTCGGCATACGACTCGAAGAGACCGTCGACACTCTGATGTCGCCATGGCTCCACCCGGAAGCAACTAAATCGGCGCAAGACACAACAGAATAGCTGTAACTAACAAGAAGCAGGATAGATATGCCAATTTCGCCACCAAAGCCTATCACGGCCAGCCACAAAGTGTCGCGCGTGGCAACCCTGCGCCGTCTACGGAGTCGGCGCAGAAAAGAGGAAACGATCGAAGTCGATCTGTCGCCTTTGATTGATTGCGTGTTCTTGCTGCTCATCTTCTTCCTAGTCACGACGATGCTGAAAAAACTGGAAAAACAGATACCAGTCGTGCTGCCCGATTATACTTCTGCACTGGCGTCTATCGCCGAATCGGATGTTATCATTTATGCGATCGATGATGAGGGAGCAATACTACGCGAAGACGGAGCCACGCGTAAGCTAGAAGGCCTCAGCTACACTCCGGTAAGCTCCTTTGTCGAAGATTTAAAAGTAGTCGCAGAAACACATGGCACCGACATTGCCATTCGCCTAGATACCGACCGCGAAGTTCCGGTGCAGCGAGTGATTGATGCTTTAGATACTCTGGCCCTGCAGGGCTTTGAAAAAGTCGGTGTGCGTTTACGCTATCGTGGGTCGGAGGACTTTGAAATGGAAGGATATCGTTAATGAGCCGTAGCCCTTACGAAGACGACGAAGATGTTGCATTGAGTATGTCGCCGTTGATCGACTGCGTCTTTTTGTTGTTAATTTTCTTTCTAGTCACGACGATGCTGAAGAAAGACAACAAAGAGGTCGAAAGCCTGAACTTACCAGTCTCCCGTTCGTCTTTAGAAGTGCCTCCTGATGACACCGTGATCGCGATCGCAATTGATGTAGATGGTGTCGTTTATTATGAAGGCGAAGTCACTACAATCGGGACCTTGCTGGAAGAACTTCGCGAAATTGAACAAAATGATCCGGATCGTCGCATACGATTGGATACAGATGAAAACACTGCGTTCTCTCGTCTAGTCGAAGTGCTCGATGCACTTAGCTTTCGTAATCTGCGCAATGTCGGTGTGCGCACTTACCATGAAAAATACGATTAATGATATCTTCCATTCAAAAGTCTCCCCTACTCGCCGCAGCGCTGATTGCATTAGTTCTCTGTGCTGCCGTATCACTCGCCCTCTATTTCAATGAGGATTGGAGGCAGACAAGCTTTGCATTGATCAAAGAAGTGGTGAACGAGGATGGCGAAGTCGTCAGACAGGTTGAAGTCGAGCGCCCTGAACCGAACCTTGAACAAGTCAGAGAAATCGCCAACAATCAGGAACTCAAAAAGCGTGAGAAGCTGAAAGAGAACGCCAAGAAATTGCGTCAGACAATCACCGAGTTGCAAGAGGTCGTGGAAACTCGTCAAGCCTCGCTTGCAGCACCTGATGCATGGGACGACTTGGCGATACGTGCAGGGGACCTGCTAGGGAAAGCCGAAAGTTTGCGCTTCTGGACCACCAAGCATCACTTCCTGAGAGCACAGCCCGGCGTCACACAACAACTGACAGAGTTACGCAATCTAACGAAAAAGAATCTAGATCAAATGCGGATGTTAGCGCTGCAGGAGGAAGTCGACAAAACAGAGGCATGGGAGGTACTGGATACAACACATGAGATGGTGGATGCGCTGCCCCACACACAAGCTCTCATACGCACGGCCTATCAAACGGCAAGCGCACTCCCCGCGGATCAAGATCGAGCAAAAACCGTAGAATATATGACCGATCGAGTAGAGCGCGTTAAGGTGATCATCGCGGAGGCCGAATCGTATTTAAAAGATTTTGAGAAATTGCTAATGACAGCGGAGCCTGTCGTTGAACAGTCGGCGGAGCTATTACCTGAGGCGAATCAAGCGGCCAACACTTCCCTCCCGAATGAAGCACCTGCAGCCACAACGGACACGACAGAGACGACAGAGACGACGATCCCAAGCGAAGCGGCCTTCGAGGCGATGAATAGCGCTGAACTATACGCAAGCATTCAGGAGATGACGGAGCATTTGGACGAGGCCTTCGGCGAGAATAAGGCACTCGAGTTAGCGGAATTTAAACGAATTTCCCTCGAAGAAGCGAAGCAGCAGGTCTACGCACCCACTACGGATAAGGGACCCGACTTGGTCGAACAATTAGACAAAAATAAGCCGGACACGCGCGAAGAATTTAAGTCCTTTAACGAAGCACTCGATCAAGCAGTCCGATCGAGTGAACGCATCACACGCCAAGCGGAAAATCGGTTAGACTCCATCAGCGGAACTCAAGTCAATGAAGACGAGCCGACACACACAGCAGAGCAATTGAAGGCGGCCCTGAAGCAAGACGTCTCGTTGAAAGCGCAGATGGCCATTGCAGGCTCTAATATGGGCCGTAGCAATGGGAACATGCAGGATCTGCGTAGCCTGATGGACCAAAGTTATTTGAATTCAAACAAAGGAGGCACCGTAAGTGGCACGGGCAATGACAGACTCGACCATGAGTATGACAGTGATTCCTTCCAGCAGACAGAAAGTAATACAGAGAGCTCAAAGGGCTTTAAATTTAATTGGAACACGGCCATCGCTCAGGCACTACCAGGACGTAGTTTCGACATGGATTCAAGCCGCAAGGGGTGGATCTTCATCGACACTTGGTATATGATCGGCCCGTGGGCTCTACCTACCGGCAGAGAATTCGAAGTACCCTTCCCCCCGGAAACGATGGTGGATTTAGATGCCACCTATGAAGGCCGCATACATCCTTCGACAAAAAAACCAATGCGACTCAAATGGAACTTCGTTCAATCGGGCAGTCTACGCATTCGGCCCCCCGATGACCTGAGTTCGTCGGTCTTTTTCGCTTATACAGAAGTCTTTTGTGCCAACACTACCGATGTGGTGGTGGCGATTGCAAGTGATGACCGTGCAAAGCTTTGGATCAATGATTTGGTCGTGTTTGAGGACGTCGGTCTCTCTCCCTGGAGGCTGGATGAGGGCTTTCGCCGTGTGCTATTAAAGCCTGGTTATAACAAGCTTTTGCTACGTTTAGAGAATGGTCCCGGAGCGTCGCTCTTCTCCGTGCTCATGTGCCCCGCAGGTTCCCTCTCGTCTCAGTAATTAACTAAGGGCATCGAGCGACGACTTAAACGAATTTCACAGACCTCCAGCAAGAACCCTGCTGCGAAAGCGCGCGCTTCACAGCGCTTGCCATAGAGCCAGGCCCCAGAAAAGCCTCTGATCAGGACGGGCTCTACGCTAAAGCTAACGTGGTCGAGAAGGTTACGGCAGGCAACCTTACCTGCGAGGAATACTACATCTGTGATTGCCGCCCAGCCGACTGAACTCCCGATACCACAGGGAGTATCAACACAAAAAAACCGCTGAGAAATCAGCGGCATTTTGTATTAAACAGTGTTTCTGCGACACTTATTTTCCACGACGCTTCAACGCAATAGAAACGAAAACAAAGAGCCCCAACAGCAATGTATACGTGCTCGGCTCAGGCACCACAGTCAACACACCCGTGCCGCTGAACCAATCATCATTGATAAAAGTCGCACCACTCCCCGTAGCGCCCCAAGTGCCAAATGCTTGCAATACATTATCAAAATATAGACCACCGATCGTTTCATTCACACCGTCAGCCAGCGCGACGGTAGAGAAATTCGTTCCACCAAAGCTACCGAGGTAAAGCAGCCCGGAATCGCTAATGGCATCGACCACCCCATCAGTAATTTCCAAGCTGGCGGTCGAAGTTCCAGAAGATTCTTCAACACGAATATTACCTGAACCGAAGGCCCCGGTCTTCATGCCTTGAACGAGCCCATTGGTTATATTCAATCCACCACTGAATGTATTGGCTCCATCGGTACCCTCAAAACTGAGCGAACCAATGCCATTCTTAGTAATCGACCGGCTTGCACCAGATTCCGTGACGAGGCCATTAAAGGTAATGCCCTCACGATAGCCAACACCAGTATTTCCAGTCGGATTCACCACTAAGTTATCATTAAGTTGGACTTCGACATTGAAAGTCGTGCCAGAACTTGAGGCACCAGCGGAGTTGTTGATCGCCGCACTACCAGAACTGACATCAAAAATTATTTTAGCGGATCCACTGGTTCGAACATCGACATGACGCCCACTACTGCTTCCCGACTGATTCCACTGACCAAGCGTTACATCCAAATCCGCAGCAGGATCACCTGCAGTTTCTAAACTGATCGAACCCCAACCAGCATAAAAAGAACCATTATCAAACAATGCGACATCGTCGATACCATTTGGTGTGCCACTCGGAGTCATGGTACCATCAACAACCCATCCAGTTGTTGCGCCCCACACTCCGGTTTGAGCACCATCCCATAGAGAGGTGGTCGCCAATGCGCTGCTAGAAGTTAGAATGACAAGAGAGGTAATCAGGATATTTTTCATATAATTTAATGTATCAAACAGGGGTGAATATGTTATATTTTTAATGGTTGCTTACTTGTAACTCAAAGAAATAGGGAAACAAGCGAACGACACGTTTACACGTAAACATGACTTGATCATAGTCCAGCGTGGAATTATTTTTTGCGCGGCTCATACGCAGAGGGCGCGACTTGCTCGTATGTGGATCGGTCACCAAGTGCCATACGAAAGGCATCAAACACTAACTTCGATCGCTCTACACTTCCCGGCCATTTCTTGGAGCCACGATAGATACCGAACTTATAATAGGGTCCCTTATCTTTACCAGCATACCAAGTCGGTCCTGTATAATCCACCACCAACTCGTCGTTCTTATAAAGCTTCATCCAACCGCCGTCACCAGGAGCTTGCCAATTCACTTCCATCACCCAATCAGTCCACTGACCACGATCTGCATCGATTGAACCCAGTGGAAATTGCGTGGAAGCGACATGGTCGTCCTCCCCCTGATAGCGTAGCTTAAAGCGCCAGTCGCCCTTTGAAATATAAAGGTGTGTCGGGGCGCCACCGTCTTCGATGTATTCTTTACCACTGCCCCAGTCGTGCCATTGCGTAATAATACTGAAAAAGGTATCCCCATCAAAATCCTCAGGAACAAAGATGCTCCAGCCATAGCGAACGACTCCATACGCAGGTGAGCGCGGGCCAACCAGTTCAGTTCGCTCCTTTGACCGAGATAACATCGCTCGATAGGCATAGTTCCCTTCGCGGACAGGCCCCTCGCCCTTCTTCACGATTTCTCGATCGGCTCCCTCACGACTCGCGGCTTGCGACATGTCTCCCGTCTCAAAATCCATCCAATTGAACAAGCCCGCAGCAACTGCAGCCGCATCGCCACTGGCATTTTCAATCGTTGCGGTGATCTGCTTTACTATCACATCGCTAGTACCAGAGGACGCACTGTAAAGCCAGACTCGCATCCACTTCGCCCCCTCTGGCGCAACCGAAGCGACTTGCGCGATTTTACCAGACTTGGCCCATTCGCGCTTTTGAGAAATTTCTACTTCAGAATAACGACTCTTCTGCGCGGGCTTCTCGCTGGCAAAAATCGAATACAAGAATAGGCCTTGACTCCCTTGAACTTCAGCTTTCACGACATAGCGATTACCCGCTTCAACAGGAATCCATTGTGACAGCCCCACACCATTTCGCTGATCCGAGTCTGTCAAACGTAAGCCCGCATTTGTGCTCACCACCTGAGTGCCAGAACCATTCGCGGGCGGATAGACCTCCCAGTCAGACGGCGTGCGATCTATTTCCACCTTTTGAAAATCAGGGTTTTGAATTAGACAGCCCTCCGGAATCACTCCCGGCTCTCCCACAGAAATGGCTCCCAACGGCGCAAGCGACTCCGCCTGCAGTGAGATGCCTGTGGCCCTCACATTCGTCGTGCCGCTAGAAGGACTATATATCCACACCCGCAGGAACTTCGCACCCGCAGGAGCGATCTCAGAAACAGTCGTGGTCAACGACTCCGCACCGCCTCCTTTAGCCCATTGACGCTTTTCTTTGAGCGTCATGCTCGGAATTTGCTTCGCCTGCCTCGGCTTCTTTTCAAGAAAAATCATGTAAGCAAAGAGCCCCCCTTCACCAGCCAAATCCAGCGACAAAGTGTAACGCTTACCTTCAGTCACAGGCACCCATTGCGCCAAGCCCAGCCCAGCCGACTTGTTCGCATCGTCAATCCAAACACCCCCTTCCTTTGCGAGCGACAGACCATCACCACCTGGATAGGCTGACCAACCATCTGGCATACCATCGCCTGTCATATCTGCGAAACTAGGATTCTGCATCGATACTTGCGATACATACGAATCGGCATGTGCGCCAGAAACTAGAAACAATGAAAATACAATCGTAAGGACGATACGCAAAGCGTGGGGTTTAGAACGGATCATGATCCAAATAGAAGAATACTAAACCTAACATGTAAACAGGTCGAGAAGTTTACTCGT
Organism: Thalassobacterium maritimum; assembly: GCF_031127805.1. Lineage (NCBI taxonomy): Bacteria > Pseudomonadati > Verrucomicrobiota > Opitutia > Puniceicoccales > Coraliomargaritaceae > Thalassobacterium > Thalassobacterium maritimum. The sequence goes on from NZ_JARXHW010000003.1 coordinate 91,479, forward strand.
AAACAAGACCCAAAGCGACAAAGCGCAATTTCATTTGAACCATTCTGCCATTGCTAAATGGCAAAACTGAATCCAAACAATCGAGCTGATGAAATTCTATAAAAATGGAGTCACCATTCACTCTGATTTCGCCGGAGGAAATATCATTGTAGATACATGCGACGGACACCACGTCGAGCTACGACCTGACATAAGAAATACCAAAGGGTGCTGGTTTTACTGGCATTTCGAAGTGCATGTGCAGACTCCCCATCATTGCGGTCGCGCAATGACACGAATCCGAATGAGCGCCTCCCGTGAGGAGGCTTCAAAACCAATCATACGAGTGCCTGGATTTGGGGAATCCCATACTTGGAGAGGGGGATGCTCGTTAGTTGAATAAACAGTCCACGCCAGAGGAACCGTCGTGCCTTCGAGCTGAAAACTTAGTTCAAGTTGCTGGCCATCTTGCTTCAGCAGGATTCTGTTCTCTTCGACATGCGCGACATCCGCTTCCGTTAACATCGCCCAACGGATAGTCTTACCGTAGCCGGCACCTTTAACTTCGTCCTCAATCTCAACGACAGACTGATCGACAATAGAAACTCGCCGCGTATAGTGATCGACCTGGCTTGCATACAGCGACGACAGGTCAACCAAACTGCTGCGGTAGTCCTCATCATCGACAAAAGCCTCCAAGGTAGCATGCCCATCGATCGACTGTCGCTGCGCATCAATGAGCAAGATGTTGTGCGATAAAGGGCCGTTCTTGAAAATATCCCAGCGCGTCCCCTCCTGCTTATTATCCCATAGGCTCACTTGATCTTTAAATAGTTCAACTTTGGCGTATACCTCTTTTCCAAGATCGATGGCCCAACGCACCCCCTTCGCTTCGAGCACGAAAGCACCTGTATCCATATGGCCGTGATTGATACTGGGACTTCCGGCCTTAATGGCGACAAAGAGTGCATCTGGATCAGTCCAGGAGCTGCGGTGTGTCGCCACCGGATTACGTCCTCCTAAGTCTTGAAAGCTCAAGGGCATCATCTCGGGGAGTGAAGGCGCTTGTGCAGCCATCCACAACAAGCGTAGTGGCAGGAAGCGTACATCCAAAGAATCGCCTTTGTCGTAGAGTGCACGCATCTTTTGTTCTTCCAGCGCTGCGATTCCAGGGTTACCTAGAAAATCAGCTAGCCACAACACACCTGGGCAACTTTGCGCCTTGGTATTGTTGTCCGAATAATTAAACGTTTTGCCACTCGGACCAGTCAGGTGCTGAATCACCAGTGGCGATTGAGCCAATGCAGAATCACGTAAAATTCCGAAGTCAGTTCCATAGGCGGCATCCAATGCGGCACACATCAGGAGATTATACTGCGTTCCATAGCACCAATAAGTCGGGCCTTCCGGATAGCATCCATTCGGCTCATACTGCTCAGTCGCGAGCGGGATCGTTTCAATCGCCATCTGAATGATCTGCGCCGCGAGTGCAGGCTCATCCTCCATGACGGCAATCGCGGCCATCGTGAGCCCTCCATTACACACTTGATTCCAATTATGATGCACACTCCGAAACCAACGATGTGGTTCCAACGAAGGACGCAGCGCTTTATCACAAATCGACTCACGCATCAGCGAGCGCTGTGCATCAGTCAGCTCATCGTAGAGCCAATCATAGGTAATGGCAACGCCGACAACCATTTCTGAAGGGTCGAGAAAATGGGCAGGATTCCAGTCTGGAAAAGCGCAAACAGTGAGGGCGGCATCGATCGCGCCATCGCGGTAGGCAGAGTCTCCTGTGAGCTTGTAGGCCATGCCCAAGTGCGTAGCTCTTCGAAGCAGATCGCGACTAACGTGGAGAATACGCCGCCCGGATTCATCTTTTTCATACACGAGTGCAGGCGCATCGAGCAGCTCATCTGCTCGTTGGATAATGAATTCAGAGAGCCATTCGAAACGCACTTTATTCTCCGGAGCAGCGATTTTCTGCCGCAACTCTTCAAAACCATCCGCATCTGTAAACAAGCGTGGATGTGCTAGGGGCAACTCACTCGTGAGTTTTTCGATCGTAACAATTGGTTCCGCATTCAATTCTATAAATGGTAAGATTTGAATGACAACGAAGAGAGACAGCAAGTGGACAATAAGGCGCATTAGATTATTTCATGTTAACATTTCGCAAGCACGCATCAGTCTAAGTTCTCGTTAACGCTGCACAGTTAAGTGCTCTAAACTAAGACTACGGCACATCCGTAACATCTGCGAAGCTCAAACCAATGTGAATTTCGTCCACAGAGGTGCTTTGGGTATTATTCCCCCAAGGCCCTTGACGCAATCCAACACTATCAAAGGTAAACGGGCTGTCTATGATCGTCCGATCGGCACTACCAAGGGATGGCTCGCCAGCCGAAAGATCCGGATCAACCCAAACATAAACAGTGTCACCACCTAGAGTTGAATCAACCCGCGCCACAAAAAAGTGGGTCGAGTTGTAAGTAGCTCCCGTCAGACCTACATAGGGTGTACCAGGAGTTTTAACCTGCCAATCACTCGCAGCGACATAGAATGAAAAACCATCCATATCAAAAGTAAAGGAGCGCCCCGTGGTATGCTTACGCACGAGAAAAGAAATCCAATAAGTTCCCGTCGTGCCGCCCATCGACTGACTCAAGCTTCGCGTCAGCGTTTGATGCGCTCCATCAGTATCATACAGATTCAAGCGATTACCTGAGCGATTCAGATCCGGATAAAGCAAGTCTCCGGGGTAAGCGGTGTCCGTTTGAATCGAGACCACACCCGCCCCGCCAGACTCTACCCAATCGCCCGACCAGCCGAGTCCACCGTCTCCAATAGTCAATGTGCCCGTGGTATAATCAAAACCTTCGTAAACAACCAGTGAACCCGCCTCAGCGGGACCGATATCCGTCGAGCTTCCTTGCGGCGCAGTGTTACCGTAAAAGTCTGTCGTAACTCCCACTGGCGTATCCCCCGCATCGATCGCCGGTGACGTATCATTTAAATGAAAATCCGAGTTTGCTGCATCCACCCAGTCTGGATGATTCGAAATCGAATGGGCCCCCTGCCCCGTGGCTAATTGATAGCTGGCCAAATCGTAATAACTAGTTCCAAGCCATTTGACGATTTCCCGTGAATCTGGGGTCTGCAATATATTGTGATCACAATCAAAGGTCTCACCTGTAATCACAGCGGCCACGCTGAGTCGGAAATTTGGATTCGACGATACATCCGACCACACGATGTTATTCTTAAATTCTCCAGAAACCGGCACCGAAATCGACACACCATAGTATGTATTGTAGATCAGGTTATTTCGAATCACAATGTTGTGCATATCCGTCGGTGGACGCGAACTGTTGCCCACATTGAGCCCCGAATTACCAGCCCCATCAATTATGTTGTAGCGAATCGTCACATCACCCTGCCCCCGATTCTCCCAGAGACGAATACCGCCAAACCATCCCATATCCTCACAATAGTTGTATTCAATCACGACGTTACTGGAATAGCTCGCGATACCAAAACGACCTTGATATACATGGTTGCCCGAGATGATTCCTCCTGAGCCAAATTCTGCAATAATACAGCCTTTATTGGTCTCCTTGGATTCACGTCGAGCGATGTTATTCGAAATCACGAAGTCATCACTGGGATAGCCTGTTTTGCCTGATATTTGAATACAATCCCCGCCGGGATCACCGCCTACATCATAGATGTAGTCGATTTCATTGCCGATCACTTCGTAACCTGAAGCACGCTGCATATAGATACCGTCCCCTTCCAAATGACTGAAGCGACTGTTCAATACTCGCAAGCCCGTGGCCCCGCTCGCATGAACACCTGCGCCTGCTGATACATTATCAGAGCTCGCATAGTAGAATTCACAATCAGTGATCGTATTATGAGTACTGCCACTACTGAAACGAGCCAACGAGTTATTAGAAACTTCGAAACGCAAACCATTGAGCACGACGTAGTCCTGACCAGTGAAAGACACCACATTTTCACGCTGACCGACACGAAAGCTTTTACCACTCACATTTGGACTACCTGCAGAATCATACACATAGAGAGTACCTGCACTATCCCAGAAATATTCGCCATCAACTAAGTCAGCGAGCGTCTTGGCTGGCGGACAGTAAGTTGTATCCGACACGACCATACAAGTTTCGGTCGCAAGCGGATAACTATAAATGTCCGCAGAATAGTCAGACCAACCACTATTCGGCAAAGTCATCGCAGTTGTTAAAATGGGACGATCGCCCGAACCATACGAGGTATACTCGATCACTGCAGAGTCGCTACCTGAATCAGGCTCCAAGGTCGCATCATCAAATACATCTCCGGCTTGGAAACACACACGATCTCCAGGCAATAGACTTTGCAGGTTCACACGCGCCACACTTGCCCATGCATTGGCCTCATCTAATCCATTGAGACTATCATCACCGGAATTTTTAACATAATAAGTAGTCGAAAACGCGGCATGACTCATAAGTAGCGCGCACGCGTAGACCAGAAGGCTCTTTAAGGGGTAGATACAAGATTCCATAGGTTTGGGAGGGGGTTGACAGTTGGTGTTGACGTGCTCGAAAAAGCGACTCACTCGGATGCCTACTGCTACGATACACGCAGTTACAATGCCCCCACTCAGTACCGACACTCAATGGGCCATACAATTTACACGTAAACACATCTTAAACCGAGACATAAGTATGCAATTTCTGTCACCACATCCCGCCATCGAATACATTTGAGCCGCCACACAATTCGATCTAATGACTCCAGCCCAGCCCTATTTACGCGTAAACTTGCACTTGGGTTCCATTCTCATTGATCCCTTCCTTACTGTATCCATCATAACCGAGATTCACTGGATATGTTTCGAACCGTGCACCCACTTACTATACCCCCCCCAAAAAAATACTCCCGTACAAACGGTGGATTTGCACTCGTCATCTCCCTTAGCTTGATGGCTTTCATTTTGCTGCTTCTGCTCGCGTTGACATCCTTCATACAAGTTGAAAACAAAAATAGCACGCAGACGCTCACACAGATGAAAGCCCGTCAAAACGCCATGATGGCGCTCCAGATGGCGATCGGACAATTACAAAAAACTGCCGGCCCCGACCAACGCATCAGTGCTCGCGCCGACATCAATGCCAGCAACACTGGCAACCCAAATTGGATTGGTATATGGGACGCTAGAGCGGTCGACCCGAGCGATCCCACGCAGATCATCGACTCTTCGAGTTCGCTCGAACCATCACATGCGACCGCCCCAGCAAACAACGAGCCTTTAGTCTGGCTGGTCAATGGCGCTGAAGATATAAACAACGGCCTCAGCCCCGATCAACCTGCCGTCGCCGACCCCAGTTTCGACAATGAGAACATCTGGCTAGTACACAACCTGCTCGACCAGAGCATCCCCGAAAGTATCAAGCTCCAAACCTCCCCGATCGACGAATCCGGCAACTACGCCTACTGGGTAGATGACCTCGGCATCAAAGCGTCAGTGCAAATGACCTCATCAAGCCCAGAACCCACCAGCGGATCCGACGAACATGTGCAACAGCTCACCACAGTTCCGACATTCGGCAGCGAACTGATCAGCGGTTTCAGCGATCTCTTTCAGTTACTCCGTTCCTCAAGTTCGAATGCCGTCGACTTTCAAAAATCCCTAGAACGCGTCGTCTTCTATGACCAACTCGAAAATCTTTCGGCGGCTGACGACCGTTTGACTCCAGAAAGCATGGCCGCGAATTTTGCCAATATCAACACAGTCGGTAGCTACGGAGTCTTAGTAGACACCCTACGTGGTGGTCTTCGCCGCGACCTAAGTTATGTGCTGAATAACAACACTGGACTCAACACATCGCCGATAGCAACTGAAGTCGGATCCGGCGTGCGCATCCCATTTGGCAACAAAGATAGCAATGGCCTCGACCGTCTCCCATCTCCCGGCCCCGTGGGAGAAATCGCTCCGCAGAGCTCATGGACAGGCTCCTCAGAAGTCCTGCCTCCGACTTGGGATCTCGTGCGCTCATTCTTGTCCAACCGCCCGAACAGCAGCGGCGCCATGGCTCCAGTCGCCGCGCCCTTTCCAGTTCTCGACAATTGGAACATCGAGCCTTCCACGACACATGCGATACTCCCCATTGTCACGATGGTGGAATTTCGTTTTGGATTGGATATCAGCGGCGCCAATTACTCCTATGCGATTGAGCCAAACATAGTGCTCTGCAACCCCTACAACGTAACTTTAAATGCCGCAGACTATTCGGTCATCTTTACTCCAGTTTACAGCAGCGCTCCCTCGATACCATTCACAATTTCTCCCACCACCCCCACGCAATCGATCCCAGACCTGAGCTTCGCCACGCACCTCGGCAGCTCCGAACTCGCCTTCAATATCACCGACAGCCTGGCACCCGGTGAGGTCAAAATCTACTCACTGCCCGCAGATACATTTTACACCACGAGCTCCGGCGGAGTGATCAGCCTATCCCCTGGCTACAGTGCCGCCAGCATTCTAATCGACACCGGTGTCGCGATTGATCCGACGCTGACCGCGAGTTCCACTTCAAAAATTGAACTGCAAGAGATCTCGCAATTTCATCCGAAGATCTCACTGGCCGTCGGCCATGCCAGCGCAGGTAACCTACCCGTGCCCAGTATCACCGCACGCTACATCGAAACCGAGCCCAAGCGGATGGATATCAAATACGACAAAGACGCCCCCTCCACTAAACAAACTAAGCCGTATGCACGCATGGATGGCACCATGGACCCACGGACTTTGATCACCTTCCGCCTATCAATGACGACGCCATCGAACGGCTATCTCACCAGCGGCAATCAACCCGGCTCTCAAAACCATCAACTCCCAGGGAACCACCCAGCACGTAGATCTGACGGCGGCACAGTGAGTGAAATCGACGCCGGCATGCGCTCGCTTATTGACAGTAATCCACGCGCAGTGATCTCGCAGCGACTCGGAGGCTGGGACAACACACCAATCTATCACTTCGAAAGTTACCGCGATGCCGACTACACCATCCCTGTATCCTTCGATTTGATACATGCCTATTGGGGAGGCAGCATCGAAGGCGATGGCAATGGCTCCAGCCAAGTCGTGCTATTCGACATCCCACGGGTCAATGATCCGATCACCAGTATTGGCCAACTCGCCCACGTCAACTGGGGCACCGGCGGCAAACACCCGACCTACCCGCTCGGCAACAGCTACGCCTCAATCTTCTACAATGCAAACACACCCGACTTCAGCTTCGCTCTCAACGAAGCACTCTGGGATCGTTTTTTCTTCTCCACACTACCGTCAACGGGACTCGACAATCGCCCCAACAAATTAGCCAACACCCGACTTGATTATTACGACCCGGAGGAGTCCGCCGACTTGTCCGCTCTCGAAGGCAACCAAGCATACCAGTTAGCAGCCTCGCGACTATTGATCAAAGGCGCTTTCAACATCAATTCAACTTCGGTCGAAGCATGGACTGCATTCTTGGGCAGCATCCCCCGCAGCGACTACGCCTACGAGCTCCCATTAAACGGAGCCAACACAACCGACACTAATGTGCGCCCCTACCTACGGCTACGTCGCACGCATGGCATGGATCCCACCGCACACTTAAATGAACTCTACGAATGGTCCGGCTACCGCGATATAAGCGATGACCAAATCCGCACCATCGCCGGCGAAGTAGTCAACGCCATACGCCAACGCGGACGCCCCGCTCGTAGCCTGGCAGAGTTCCTTAACCGCGACCTCAATTACCCGTCAGACGATACGCGCAACCAAAAAGGCATTCTTCAAGCCGCCATCGATAATGTAATGAATCAGGATGACCCCACGCGCACCGGAGATGGTCAAGATGCGTTAAACGACTTACCTGGAATCGTCGGAGCAACTAGCCTGAGCAATGCCCTCACCGTGGAAACCACACTACTCAATGCCGACAACCCGGATGCCGCACGTGGCAAACTTCGAGCGACTGGAGCACCAGGATTCGTTATGCAAAATGATTTGATCACTCCACTGGCACCCGCCATGTCCGCCCGTTCCGACACCTTTCGTATACGGACATACGGCGATGCGCGTAATTCAGTCACGGGCAAAGTTTCAGCCAAAATCTGGTGCGAGGCTTACGTACAACGTGTGCCTGAATATGTCGGCGGCGAAGCCCCAGAAACTCAAACTGCAGATCTTGCCGCGGGCTCCATAAGCGATCAATTTGGACGACGTTTTGTCATCACCCACGTGCGCTGGCTCACAGAAAACGACATATGAAATCAACCACATTTATAGCCACACTACTTTGTCTACTCGTCCTTCAAACGCATCGTTCATTGGCGCAAGAAACAGAGAATCCTACAGTCCAAGTTGAGATGACTCTCATGTGCTGGGACAATGAACTCGAACTGACTTACCCCGGGCACGATGCAAAAAAACCGATCCTTGCACCGATGCAAGTTCGCTCCTCGGCCATCACCTACGAGGGGCCTGCGAGCTATCAGCTATCCTCGCTACTACCGCCCAATGAAGACGGCACCACCCCTTCAGTACCGCTGGCACAAGTCACACTGCCACTCGATTCGGAGCAAGTGTTGGTCATCCTCATCCCCAATAAAAGTCGCGAAAATGCAATGCCTTACAATGCGCTCGTCATCGACGACCGCTACGAGATATTTCCAAAGCAATCGGTTCGCTTCCTGAACTTTACTTCTCAAAAACTCACAGGCCAGCTAGGCCCAAGCAAATTTGAAATCGAACCACGCGGGCAAGCCATCGCCAAACCAGAAGTGACCACAGGCCCCAAACATCTGGTGCCTTTCCGCATGGTGCGCTATGTCACAGAAAATCAATCATGGCGACCAGTGATTTCGACCGTCTTCTCGATGCCATCGAATATTCGCATATTAGTCCTGTTGCTCGAGGACCCGAACGAACCGTTTCAACTACGTTTTGTTTTACTGCGCGACCTAATTGCAAACGATCAATTAGAAGTAACAGATGCCTGATCTTCGGATGCACTGCCCTCTAAGTCCGCATCAGATTCAACGAGTGTAGACCCTCGTTCCCAAACACCATGGCTCAAGACGACTTTTGGGTTGTTGGATAAACCGAGTTCATTGCGCTGCAATTGAGCGACAACCAAATCCACTGCGCACGAACCCACATCCGCATCCTGCTGGTTGATTCCAGTGATACGTGTCGAGTACACGTGCTTGATTGGTTTGGATAAAGACACATAGCCAATATCTTCTGGAATCTGTAGGCCAAAAAGTTCTGGCAACCATTCGACAAACTCAGTATTCGGCCCAATGATCACATCTGGACGATGCTTTTCCAGCCACGCCCCTAATTTATCTTCTATTGGGACGCCTTCTTCAACATAGAGCATAGGCACCACCCGTTTCTTAGGCTGAAAGCGCTGCCAAGCCAAATAGACCGACAACCAGGTATGATTCGCCCGCTTATCCGTATCTTCAGGTGTCACAAAACCGATACGCGTATAGCCCGCGTCCTCGCAATGCCGCAGAGCCATCGTCATACCGTCATCCAAATTCGCTGCCGCACGGTGCAGCTTCGGCTTTAAAAAGCTATAACCAATCGTAGCCGAAGCAAAATGTTGCCACTCTAAATCAATCTCAGTCGCGGGACTCGGCACGGGGGGAATGATCACACCTCCGATGCCACGTGCGCACAGCACATCACTTAGGCGCGCACCATTCATTCCTTCAGAAAACGCCCAGAACGGCTCAATCCGATAGCCCAACTCTTGAGCACGCTGCTCCGCCCCTTTATAATACTCACGATACACCCAATGATCCGCCCAGCCATCTTGCGAATCAAAGGCCGTCACCCAAGCAATCGCCGAGTGCATCTCAACTGGACGAGTCGCACGCAAGTTCGCCATTAAAGTCTGCACCATTGGATTGGGCCGATAATGCATACGACCGGCGACTTCGAGAATACGTAATCGAGTCGACTCAGACACCCGAGAACTACCGCGCAAAGCTAAGGACACAGCCATTTTAGAAACCCCCGCTGCGGCAGCAACTTCAGCCATGGTCGTGGTCTTTGAGGATTTATCCATTTCTGGCACAAAAATCTTTTCTACCTTACGCTCTGTCAATCAAACTCCCCTCGGTTAATATTGCGCGAACTCACTTTCAATCAGGCTAAAAAACACTCCAAGCTTGCGCCTTCTTATAATCGTCAGCAATCGTGCGCATTTCAATTAAGACCGCCTCATAAGCAGAATCCGTTGCCAAGTTTCGACTCTCCTCGGGATCATTTAAATAATCATAAAGCTCCACATCGACGACAGGCCCTCCCAAGACACCCTCGCGAAATCGGTGATCGACCCATTCGATATAGCGATAACGTTCGCTCCGCCACGCGTACCCCATAATCTTTCGCCCCTGATACTCACGTGGAAACTGGCTCACGGCACTGTCCTTCAATCGTCCATCAGGCGCGTAGAGTAAAGGTCGTAAGCTCAGCCCATCGATATCTGAGGGAGCATTGACTCCAACCAGATCGCAGAGGGTCGCAAAGGTGTCGAGCAGCTCGACTGGCGCAGCCACTTGCTCTCCCTGCGCAATATTCGCATCACTGAGATTACAAATCATATACACCGAGCGAGTCGCCTGTTCGTAATTTGTATGCTTACACCAAATCCCATGGTCACCGAGGTGCCAACCGTGATCGCTCCATAAAACAATGATCGTGTTCTCCAATTCCCCCGTGGACTCCAAGCCATCAAGTAGCCGCCCAAGTTGAGCATCAATATAAGAAACACAGGCATAATAACCATGGATCAATGTGCGCGCCAGATCATCCGCTATCGGCTCTGGCGAAGAGAGCGGTGCCCCCCCGGAATAGTTCCCATTACGAATTTCCCAGCCTGGCTGAAAATGATAACTGGGCGCCCCTACCGGCATCTCCGTTCTAGCAGCCAGACTCAATGTAGCCTCGTCATACAAATCCCAGTAGCGCTTGGGCGCATTAAACGGCAAATGTGGTTTATGAAAGCCAACTCCCAAAAAGAAGGGAGCCTCAGCCGCCGCTAACTCCTGCAGTAACTTGACCGAAGTCGCCGCAATGCGCCCATCCTCATAAGCCTCGTCGTCCACATCATGCGACCTTTCATAAGTCGGCACGCCGCCGACCGCCGAACGCAGACTCCATTCATCCTCTGAAGCGTCTGGAGTTTTGCGCACGTCATTCACTTTGGCGACAAGCTCAGCATCTAAAAAACCGAGGGCCGACTGCTCATTGCGAGGTGCTTGCACGAAAGGTCGACTCCAAGATACAGCATCATCGTAAATCGGACCTTCCACCGAACGTGAATCAAAAATCTTCCCGATGCCGACTGCTTGATAACCATTCGCTTTGAAATGCTGCGGTATCGTCACCACCTCCGGAAGTTCACTACGAATCTTAGTGCTCAAATCCCAGACCCGCGTTCGATCGGGCCGCAAACCAGTCAACACACTCGCCCGCGAAGGACCACAAACCGCTTGCTGGCTATGCGCATTGGTAAACGTCACGCCCATCGCAGCTAAGCGATCGAAGTTAGGACTCTTTACGATTGGATCTCCATAATTAGAGAGCAAGGGCTTCAAATCATCGACCGCGATAAACAATATATTAGGCCGATGCCCCCCCTTCGCCGCAATCACGCCTTGCGCGAAAATCAATAAGAACAACGGCAAGAGAACTCTAATGTATTTTTTCATCATACGACTTCATTCGCCAGGTTGAGCCTCCGGTATGGTCTTCGTATCTGCAACAATCGTCTGGCTGGATTTAGAAGAACGGCGAGCCGCGACTAACAGCACCGCTCCCACAACCCCCATAAATCCGGCAAGGCAAGCGATCTGCAGACGCGCGTCCGCAGAATTGGGAACCAGTAAGAACAACATCACCATCGCGGACATCAGCAATGAGGACACACCGATCATTTTCAACTGAGTGTAATCATTCGACTCACCGACTTCTTTTTCAAAATCAACTGGCGTATGCATCTGCTTAAAGAAACGCTCGATACGCGCCCGTTCCTCCGCTTTAGCAAAGCGCCACAGTGGCAAGCTGATCAACAGCCCCACGAAGCCAAAGACATACAGCCAGACCATACGATCTTGAATATACCACTCCGTGCCGTTGCTCATCTGATCGTAGGTGAAGTAAATCGACGGCAACATAGCCACACCTAGAATTACGAAGTAAGTCTTCCAATGGATGCGCTTCACCCATAGCCCCAGCAATACGGGCAAGCCCAGCGGCACACCAATCACAGCGCTAATCATCAGCATCGTATCGAAGAGCTCAAATTTTTGCTGCCCAGCAAACAAGCAAGCCGTCCCGATGATCGAGAGCCCCAATACCAATGTTGAAATTTGGCAAAGCAGCACTCCCGTTCGTTCTTTCAAAGGCGGCAGTTTTAGCAGACGCCGCATTTGAGGGATCACATTCTTAACGATCACCCCTGTCGTGCCATTCAGCCCAGTATCGAGACTACTCATCGTAGCGGCAAACATCGCCGCCAACATCAGCCCCATCAAACCATTTGGCAACAAACTCTGAGCAATAAACGAATAGCTCGCCGTCGCTGGCTCCTTTATATCCAAAGCATTAATGTCGGCATCAAATAAGAAGCGCGCCACCATCGGCGGCACAAACCACACGATACTTCCGACGAACATCAATATCGCTGCCAGCAATGATGCCTTTCGCGCAGACTTCCCATCCTTAACCGAAAGAAAGCGGCCCGCAGAAGTTAGATTAATATAGCCCGACAGTTGCACGAAAAAGATCACCACAATCCACTTGAGGCTGTATTTATCCTGCCAGAATTCGCCCGGCTCTTTCACAAATTTGAAGTCATCAATAAACTCAGGTTTGGTGAAATAACTGAAGAACGCTTCCCAGCCACCGATCGCTTTCAAGCTAAGATAAAAGACGAGAAAAGTCATGGCCATCATCAACAAGCCTTGCACGAAGTCAGTCGCCATCACCGCCCAACGTCCACCGGTCGTCGAGTAGGTAATGGCAATGCCTCCCAGCACAAAAATCACTGGTATGATCGGCAGATCCAAAGTCGAACTCGCAAAAACGGAAAGCGCGTAGAGTTGAATCCCCGCAGATAACGGTGACAGCACGATCCCCAGAATCGAGCTAAACTGTTCAATTTGCACACCATAACGCTCCCGCAAAACATCCGCCCACGTTTCCGCGCGCGTTTGTCGAAACCATGGACCCAGAATCATGCACAGTAAAAAACCAATGACATTAGCGGCATAAATGACCAAAAACGTCGGCCCCGCCGAAAACGCCGCCGAGGCATTTCCCGTAAAAGTAAACGCACTAATCCCACCCACGAATATACTGGTACCAACAATCCACCAAGTGCCCTTCGCACCGCCACGCACATAATCATCGACCGAATTATTCATCTTCGAGACCCACATCCCGATAACGATCAAGAAAACAAAATAAACGAGAATAGTGGCGTATTCGATGCCCATAGAATAAAACAGCTGATGAGGTGACAAGAAAGCCCGCAGTATACCCAATGAAAGCGCAGGCCCTCGAACAGAAAGATTCAAAAGAACTGAAGGCATCAGACGCGCGAAACAAGATACAACTATGTTTACTCGTAAACCTCAAGCAAAGTTCAGCTAACTACGCCCCGGTTTACGTGTATAACACATTAGCCTTACTATGTGTTTCCAGTCATACGCTCAGCACCCTAACTTAAATCGCCGACAAACCAGTGTAATAATATGCCAGATCGCCCTAAAAGCCTATTCCTATTAAGCCAGGATTCTTTAAATAAAATCTATTCCACGCACTCACAGGCAAGGATCGCGGAGCTCACACAATTAGAACCCACCGTACTGCACTACGAAACTTGGCAAAACGCAACTGATCGACTCAAGGACATCGAATACATCTTTTCCGGATGGGGCATGGCCTACATGGACGACGCCTTCTTGGATGCCGTTCCAAATCTCAAATACATCTTCTACGGCTCAGGCACCATTCGCTCTTTCTACAGCGAAGCCGCCCAAGAGCGTGGCATTCGTATTTCATCCGCATGGCGAGCCAATGCAGTCCCCACCGCAGAATATGCGCATGCGCTCATCATCCTAAGTCTCAAAAAATTCTTCCGCGCCACGCGCACCACCCAAGCAAACCGCAGCTGGCAACTACCCGCCGACGCCGCAGGCATTTACAAGAGTACTGTCGGCATCGTCTCACTCGGCACCGTTGGGCAACTCGTCGCCAAACACCTACGCGATCAACACAATCTCAACGTGATCGCCTACGACCCATTCGCGTCCAATCAAACAGCCAGCAAACTCGGCCTCAAACTCGTCAGCCTCCAAGAGTTATTTAAAACCGCAGACGTCGTCAGCCTACACGCGCCCGACCTCCCCGCGACTGAAGAAATGATCACCGAACAACTGCTACGCTCAATGAAAGCCAACGCCACACTAATCAATACCGCGCGTGGAGGGCTCATTAACGAAACCAGCTTTACCCAAGTATTTGAAGAGCGTAGCGATCTCGACGCCGTCGTTGACGTCACTCAAAACGAGCCTAAAAATGCAGACTGCCCCCTATGGAAACTCTCCAACGTGATCATCAGCCCTCACATCGCTGGCAGCCTCAATCAAGAATGCCAGCGCATGGGCGAATACATGGTCGATGAACTTGAAAGGCACCTCGCCGGCCAGCCCATGCAGCACGAAGTCACCCCCGAAGTATTTCTCACCATGGCTTAATTCGAAAGACTGAGCGAACAACAGGCTTCTAGCCTGCGACAAAAATGTGAAAGACCATCGTTTCGCCCAAGGTCATCCAAAGCTTCGCGACGGCTCTGGCAAATATCTACCGAAAAGGGAATCTAAAGCACACTCCAGTCGATGGTGGTCAACTCGCACGTGCCCCATTCCATGCCTACATTTGACAATAACCATAAAGGAAATATCACATGAGACTCGCCGTAACTACAATGGGAATAATGCTCTCCATCCTAACTACAAGCGCCTCGGACGACATATCACTTCCCACCCCACTCACGACGTTGGCAGGTAATCAGGTCACGACGTCCGACCAGTGGCAGAAGACGCGTCGTCCCGAGATCCTTGAGCTATTCCGTACCCATGTCTACGGAAGAACTCCAGTCCAGGAGCTGAATATCAACGCTACAGTTTTTGATTTGGATACTAACGCATTGAACGGCAAAGCCATTCGCAAACAGGTCGCAATCGAGGCAACGTCCGGTCAGAAACATCTGCGCATGAATCTCCTGTTATACTTGCCCCAGTCGGCAAACGAGCAAGCAGTTCCCGTCCTACTCCTCCTGAACTTCGGTGGTAATCACACGATCCATTCCGACCCAGCCATCGCGATCACTCAGGGCTACCTACGCGAGAAGTATAGACCGGCAGAGGAATTCCGAGGCAAGAAGGCGCCGCGGTATCCTATCGAAGCATTGCTCGCGCGCGGTTACGGCATCGCTACCGCCAACTATGGCGACATAGACCCCGACTTTCATGACGGATTCGAAAATGGGATTCACTCGTTATTTAACGCGCCCAGCCAACGCTCTGGAGATGCATGGGGAGCGGTTGGAGCCTGGGCATGGGGCCTGAGCCGTTTCATGGACTACTTAGAGACGGATACCGATGTCGATCACAGTCGGGTCGCGGTCCTAGGTCATTCCCGCCTCGGGAAGGCAGCGCTGTGGGCGGGTGCCCAGGACGAACGATTTGCCATGGTGATCTCTAACAATTCCGGATGTACTGGCGCGGCCCTCTCAAGGCATCAGAAAGGGGAAAGTGTCGCCCAAGTAAACAAGAGCTTCCCCCACTGGTTCTGTGAGAATTACAAGCAGCATAATGACAAGGAGAGCAGTCTACCGGTTGATCAACACATGCTGATAGCACTGATGGCCCCACGACCAGTCTACGTGGCCAGTGCGGACCGGGATCTCTGGGCCGATCCGGAAGGTGAGTTCCTTTCATGCGTTCACGCTGCACCAGTCTACAAGCTATTCGACTTGGACGGAATGCAGACCGAGAAAATGCCCGCATCGAACCAGCCAATCAATGATGGCCACATCGGCTACCATGTCCGCCAAGGGGAGCATGACCTGACGCCATACGACTGGAGCTGCTATATGGATTTTGCCGACAAACACTGGAAGGCTAGCCAACAAAAAGATGGAAAAGTCATCTCGAAATAGCCGCACTTTGTCGGCCTAAGTTGCAAGCGGAAGACACCGTAGCCTCATCAATTAACAGCTAATATGCAGCAACTGAAGTTCGTGATTTAATCACTAGAAATGTCAGATGGCGTGCCACGCGTCGCCCAGAACGACCGCGCTCTAGCGAGGACCTGCGTTGACGATGGCACATTTCATGAATGTCAGCGACTACGGGACACGAGAAGTTAAGGCTTGGTCGAGTCAACTCTGAAGCGCTGCCGAGTGTGTGGATACCTGACTAGAAACAGGCTTTGTCAAACTGGATTAGCGAAGAAAATTTCCACCTCAGACGAGTGCCCTAGGCTCGCAAGCACGCGCTTCACAGGCCTGCCTAAAGGCTTCCAACTCAGCCAATACTCCGGACGCCTCGTAGCTGTTCGCATCGCAACCCGTGCGTGCGAGATGACTGGCAAAAATACCGGCAGCCTCCCCAGTCGTCACTGCATTACCAGTCACCCGGTAGCTGGCATGCGCATGAAAATCGCCGCTGATACACCGCCCGGCCATGGCCAAGTTATCCACATCCGCTGCGATCAATGCACGCAGCGGAATGTCATAAGGCAAAGAAGGTGCAGCGGCGGAATCCCTGCCATAGCCCCCACCCTCACTTTTCATAATGCTATGCACATCAATCGGAAAGGTGACCCGCGTAACTGCGTCCACATGCTTTCGACCTACCAGCAGATCTTCTAAGGTAATGTGAAATCGACCGCGAATTCGACGCCCTTCCCGGACGCCAATGTGCGGGGCCGAAGCGACGACTTGCACCTCACTCCACTCCCCACCTGGGAATGTCCGCATGGCTGCAACTGCTTCGTGCAATTCCTTACGAGCCTGGATGCTTGCAGCTGTCAAATCTACCGAGTTTAAAGGACTCTTTTCGTAGATATGATTCGACATCAGGCAACACAGCCCATTGCTCAGAGGAAACAAGCTCGGCTTGGTGTAGCTCGGCGTGCAACCCGCAGCCACAAGCATTTGATACAACCAATCTTTATCGACACAGCAACCGCTCGTCGCCCCCTTGAAAGGCGCCTTGCGAATCGACTCAGGCACACCTGAAAGCATAGCCAAGAGCGACATCGGCTGTAACAAGGAATCTTCAGCGCGCCCTAAGTCAAACTGGCACCCCGCGCGCGCCGCCAAATCGCCGTCACCAGTCGTATCGACGAAGGCATCGCCTGCGATCGCGAATCGCCCCTCTTTGGCTTCCAAGATGACGTGCGTCATCCGCCTACCCGCAAGCTTTGCTGAGACCAATCGGGTGTAGAGCCTAACTTCAACCCCCGCTCGCTGACACAGATCTTCGAGCACCAACTTCATCGCTTCCGCATCGTACAGATCACGTGTCGGCTCGATCGCATCGCGACGCCTTAACTCATTGCGAATCTCAACGATCAAACCCGGTTTCTTCTTAGAATCCAGAATCAAGGTCAGCAAGCCAGCCGTCCAGATGCCTCCGAGCATGCCTTGATGTTCGATCAAACAAACCTTCGCCCCCGAACGCCCCGCGGCGATGGCCGCTGCGATCCCCGCGGGACCTCCGCCGGCGACAACGACATCATAATGACCTCGCACTGGCAACTCGACAGGATACTCAAGAATGGCTGTAGCTTCGCTCATGTGATGCGTCTCCGAGTGGACATAGCAGAAAAAGCCGAACTAGCGACGACGCTTCAATATGAAGGCACACATAAAAGCACTCATGCCTGCCAGTAAAACGGTGGTGCTGGCTTCGGGAACCGCAGATGCGCCGGAGATTGAAATATCGTTAATACGGTCGAACACGCTTGAAATATTTGCGTCATCAAAAACATAAATTCGAAAAACCAGACTATCCAGTCCCTGATAAGCCGGCGCACTGAGATCGGCGGTATATGTCGTAAATGTACTGGTCGATCCTGTAATCGTATGCGTCGCAGTAGTCACGGATCCAGGGAGAAAGACGAGATCGGGTATAGCGCTGAAGTCCGATCCTGTCTCCCCCGCTCGAACATTTGCAGATACGATCGGGTTAACAGTTGCCCCACTGTTGCTGCCACCAAATGAAAAACTAAACGAAGTTAAATTGAGAGATTCCCCTGAAACTGAGGGAGTCAGAGTGAGTGTCAGATATTTTCCTAAATCTCGCGCGGCGGGGCTTGAGCTAGACTGGATAAAAGCAGTATCACTGCTAGTGCTAAAGCCATGGAAGCCAGACAATCCGACCCATGCAGCATTTGTGCCTGAGACGTCACCTGAGATGTTCGTGGGAGCTTCCGGATCAGTGCTAGCAGTAAAATCATAGCTGATATCGAACGTGCCCGCCATCAGGCTAGACGTTAGCAAGGTGGCTGTTAGAGAAATGAGGGAGAGCTTGGAGGTTTTCATCATGATTTTCCGGTGTTGTATTAGGATAGTTTTAGATAAACGGCTCGGTTTGATTCAGCCGTCATTCCATACATAGTTAAAAATGTGATTTGTAGAATCCTATGCTTATTCACATCATTGAATAGATGGTCGGCGATGTCACAACCGCTCCGCGAGGGCGGGCGCATAGGGTGAAAAAAGAATGCCGCAGCAGAGTCAACTCCTGCCCCTCGCCGGCACGTCCGCCCTAGCCTCACCGCAGGAGGAAGGGTGCTCGCGAAACTTAACTAAGTGCCATTCCACTCAGACGATGAATCACTTGGGGCGGGTTGCCACTATCCACGTTCTAGCGAATGGGGGACTCCATTTCGATCCGGGCACGTTTCAACACAAAGTGGTCGAAACCGCTTCGCGGATTCGCGAGAGAGCAAACCGAACTAGCGGCGACGCTTCAGCACAAAGGCAAACATGAAAGCGCCGATCCCTGAAAGTAAAGCAGTGGTGCTGGCTTCTGGAACCACAGATGCGCCGGAGATTGAAATATCGTCGATCGCACCATACATGTTTGAGCCACCTGTGTTATCAAAGTAATAAATACGAATCTCGGCACTCTCCATGCCTTGATAAGTCTCAACACTGAGATCAGCCGTATAGTCCGTCCACGCACCAAGACTTGTTGCTCCAACGACCGTATGGGTTGCGGTGCTTACGGAACCAGGCAAGAAGACAACATCGGAGAGAGTGCTGAAATCGGAGCCCGTTTCGCCGATACGAATCTTCACAGAAACGATTGAAGTGTTTGCATTCCCGTCACGTCCACCTAAAGAAAAAGCCAACGATGTGAGGTTTAGTGTTTCACCCAGAACCTCTGGAGTTAATGTGAAGGTGATATAGTCAGTATCCGATTGAGCCGAAGGAGTAAAATTAGACCGAAATTGAGCCGCCTCACTACCAAAGCTTGCCCAACCACTATACCCAGCCGCGGTGATCGTTGAACCGGAGACATCGCCCATGACGATTGTCGCTTCCGCCGCTTCAGTCGAATTCCCATTGAAATCATAATCTATATCAAACGGAACAGCCATTAGGCTGGACGTTAGCAGCGCAGTTGTAAGTGGGAAAAGGGAGATTTTTATAGCTTTCATGGTTATTTTCACTGAGGTTGATGAGGCAGTATGATTAAAAATAGAATCGCTTGGATCCCGATAGGTTTCATAAAAAAATGCTTCCTGAAATTGATTTGTAAACCTTGCTGCAATTCATATTATTGAATATATGGTAAAAAACGTCACTATGGCGGATGTCGCACGTGCGCTAAATGTCCACCCATCCACCGTGTCACTGGCACTGAAAAAGGATTTGCGCATACCCGAAGCGACTCAGCTACGTGTGCTAAAAGCAGCCAACGAAATGGGCTACCGCCCAAACCCCTACGTATCGGCACTCATTGCCCAGCGGCGAAGCAAGTCGCCTGAAAATTCCACGGCGACCTTGGCCTTCATCACGGAATTCGAAACACGCGATGGATGGAAAGCGTCACGCAATTACCTGCACCTCCGCCATTTCCTAGCTAAACATGCAGGCAACCGAGGTTATCAAGTTGAAGATTTTTGGTTACATGAACCGGGGTTGAGTCCAGAGCGTTTAAAGCAAATCTTCGAGACACGAAATATCAGAGGTGCCATAATTTGCCCGCTAGCAGCCGACAATGATACTTTAGAATTTGATTTCAGTGATATGGTCGCCGTCACCATTGGCTATTCGCTCAAGGTCCCAACACTCAATCGTGTCGTCATTGACTATTTCGGCCTCGTTCAAATCGCAATTAATGCGCTCAAAAAACAGGGGCACAGTCGCTTTAGTTTCGTAAGTAGCAGACATATCGATCACCGCGTGCAAAACCTTTCGAAGGCAGCTTATCTAGCCAAGTGGCAAGAAGACCCTCAAGATTTTCTTTTTCCGCTGATAGTACCCCATCTAACGCCAGAAGTTTTTTCAGCTTGGTATCATAGGACAAAACCACAGACCATCCTCGCCGCAAGTCGCGACACCTTTGCCTTCATTCAGAAATGGGCTGAAAACGCCTCCATTCATATCCCTGCAGACTTGTCTTTAGTCTGCCTAGATAAACAAGCAGGTGGAAAGGAAGCCGGCGTAGTTCAGCATCTGGAGAAAGAGGCCAGTGCGACAATCGAATTACTCACAGATCGCCTAGAACACGCAAGCTTTGGCATTCCAGACTTCGCTCAAGTCGTCCAAGTCTCCGGCATATGGGAGCCGGGCTGGTCCGCAGGCTCAACTGGTGCACTGAATTAAAAGAAGCGAGCAGCCCGAGTGATTTCAGGGGCAGAACTCTAGGCCTGTCACGAATTCCTGCACAATCTGCTCAGGCGACTGTAGGGAAACGCGCGCGAGAGATATATTGCGTAAGGGATGCCCCTCGAGTCCAAACAAACGGATCGCTTTGTCCTTCGGCTCACATTCAATATCCGCAAGCGCGATGTTTTCGATGGTAGGGATCGCAAGACTGCCAGCCATCGCAGCGTCCAACTGTTCGCCGTTATAGCGCATCGTAATCAAGATCGCATCGTCCCGAATATTGAGCATTTTGATTTGCTCGATCCGCACATCTCGAATGTAGCCACCGCGTCCCATACGAGTTTTAAGCCGTATACCGATCTCTGTGCCATTGAAGCAGCAATTGTGTGCAAACACGTTTCGAACGCCCGCAGCCATTTCACTTCCGATTACGATTCCACCGTGCGCAGAACGTACTTCACAGTGACGGATAAGAATATTTTCGCAAGGTCGACCACTCTCCCAGCCATCATATTCGCGACCGGACTTAATGCAAATTCCGTCATCGCCGGTATCCACTCGACAGTGCTCAATCAGCACCTTACGGCAACCATCCGGATCTATGCCATCGGTATTATGCGCATCTGCCGGATTCTTGATCTTGACATGACGAACCGTTAAGTCTTCGCACCAGACGGGATGGATCGTCCAGGCGGGGCTATTCAGTAAAGTGAGCCCTTCGATCAAGACGTTACGGCAGTTGATCGTTTGAATAAATGGCGGACGCACACCGTGCTCGGGCGTGCCATAAACACGCTGCTCGACCGGCCGTCGTTCCGCATTCGCCTTAAACAGATCGACCATACCAGGCTGCTGTTGCTTCCAGGGCCACCAGGAGCTCCCTTGACCATCGAGAACCCCCTTCCCCGTAATGGCAATATCATGACATTCATGCGCGTAAATGAAGGGTGAATAATTATAGCAGCGTATCCCTCCTCGCTGTTGAAAAACGACCGGTAAGTAATCCTCCGGCTGGGTGCTGAATCGAAGTTCAGCGCCATGCTCCAAATGTAATTCGACATGGCTGCACAAATGAATCGGCCCCGTCAACCAAAGTCCCTTGGGCACGACCACGCGCCCTCCGCCAGCACTCGCACAGGCCTCAATCGCCGCCGCGATGCTCTGGGTAATGAGCCCCTCTTCTCCAGGAACGGCTCCATGAGAACAGATGTTAACGGCAAAGTTTGGAATGCGGGGAAGTCGGGGCAGATCGAAAGATAAATCCTGTGTCATCATCGAGCGCTATCCATTGACAGCAGCTGTGACGAAGCAAGCTGAATCATGCCCCCAGAACTCATAGGTCAAGATAGTTCAAGTAATGTCAATTAACGCCGTAGGCAAAACCTGTAAAAAGTGGTTAAATAGATTTCGCACATTTTATTATGAGTCTTTTCCTAACCACCCTGGAGCAAACTACGCTCAAGTCCGCACGCAAAGAAGACCCCGTCCGCCCATTCTATTACGCTCTAATCAATCGAGTCGAGAAACGCGCCGCAGCACCGGGCTTAAGCGATTTAAAGACCAGCTGTGAGTGGTGGCATTTTGTATCTGAATACCTGACGGATGCCGCAATGGTCTATGCTCTAAAACCAAGTAATCAGCTGGCCGCTTGGCTCAGGGAAACGACGCTTAGTATCGCCCGTCGGCCGATCGATGACTGGGTGGGCCCTCCCTTTCGCAGCCACCAAGGGCAACAACAGAGCGGACATCTGGAGACCGCGCACTTGACCTGGTCGGTCGCGATTGCACTCGACCTTGCCGCCGAAGCTTTTACCGAGCAAGAACGGTTGGAATTAGGCACAGTTCTCAGAGAAACAGGCATCCCGCTCTGCCAGCGCTGGTTAGATCAAAACCAGCACATGGCCAATTGGCGGTGCGTGATGAATGCCGGTGTTGCCGTCGCGGCCGCCGTGCTCAACGATGCCCAAGCCATTGGCCATGCGAGCGAGGAATACACCCGCTGTAGCGACATATTTCAACCCGACGGCAGCGATTCAGAATCGCTCCAATACGGCAACTACGCGGGCTACACGCTTATGCTCGCCCGCGAGGCACTGATCCGTAGAGATGCCGCTCTAAGCGATGAGCTCCCCATCTCCCCATGGGTGCACAAACCCCGCTGGGACGCCTGCTCGCTCTTTTACCAAAAGCCACTGCTCGGCTGGGGCGCCTACCCACGTCCCCGGAGTGCGAATTTCAACGACAGTGCCGCCATCTACAGAGCCTCGGGTGACTTCCTCCTACATATTGCCGCGCAGGCGAAAAAGGAATACCCCAGCGACGCGGGCCTCGCTCGCTGGCTCTTCGATAACTTGTATTTACCCTGCACCCAGCAAGGGCCATTTGATCGTGCTAGCTTCGGCTTCGTCAATGATTTCGGCTTCCTGACTCTGCCCCTACTTTGCCAAGCTGCGCAAGCACTGGAACCACCAGCAGCTGGCCTGACTGAGCTAGAAACATTTAGCTCCGGGGACGTGATTGCCCGCGATGCATGGAATGGAAAAACCATACTCGCCGTCCATGGAGCGGGAGACGCTATGCACGGCCCCGGGCACTTACACGGCGACCTGAACAGTTTTATTCTCGTCCACAACCAAGAGCGTTTGCTAGTCGATCCGGGGCATAGCTGTTATCGCAATCTGATCCACGACCTCGAATGCTCTAGCCTGAACCACAACACCTGCACCTTTAAGGTCGAAGACCAGGGGGACGGCCTCCATCTCCAAGAAGAATTGTTGCGCGGGCAGACACTTCAACAGTCACGATCCGCTCGCCGTATCCTCAATCCAACGACACGCGAGCCAGGGCCTCCGATCCAACGAGGCGGCCAACGTTTGTTTGACAACCATCAAGGTCAAGTGAAAGCCATCGCCTCCGAAGTCGCCGCACTCTACGGCCCCCCCATGACCCGCTTTGCTCGATTCTGGTTTCTCTGTGGCTCACACGCGCTCTTTGTGGTCGACCACATCGTCTCGACCTTGCCAGTCCAAACCTCTTGGTCTTGGCTGCTCAACAATCGGGACGGCGAACTCGACCTCAAGCTCGTGCAGCCCGACCGACTAGTCGCACGTCGCGGCAATGCAGGCATGAAGCTCTTTCACCTTGCCGACAGCTGCATGAACGGACCGCTACATGGCTACGTACACGATGCGTATCACCCGCTCCCCAATCAACTCGGCGAAGGCCAACCCGGCAGCGGGCAACTCATCCGCTGGACCGAAAAAAGCGCAGCGACTGAACGCACGGTCGTGCATGCCATCGCACTCGACGATCCCGCTGCAATTACCCAATGGCACCTGCGCGGCGAGAGTCAGGCCCCCATCCTCGAAAGCCCTGGAGCCAGCGAATCCTGGAAACTTGAAGTCGCCCCGGATGCATCACAGTTCGTGGTCACGGAACTAGCCTCTCAAAAACAATACACCTACTCTGTAAAAGACAATGATTAGCCTCCTTTATCGATATCATGCACCCCCCGGAGGCTGACATGATTCGCGCCGCCATCCGCCGCGGCCTCTACGTGTCTCAGCACCATATCGAACCGCTCGGCGTGTCTCACTTTGCTTACGAATCGTGGTGGGCGCGTCAGGGTAAAAGCCCCGAGTTCAGCTACCGTCAAGAATCCGACGCTATGCGCACTTGCTGGCGCGCTTACGCCGAACGCTGGCAAGCCATTGCAGGCGAACAGCTGATCTGGCAAGTGGGCCTGCGCGGACGCGGAGACCGCCCGCTCTGGAACCATGACCCTAAAGCGCAGGCACGCGCGGGCGAATTTATTGCCTCAGCCCT
The DNA here is from genome assembly GCF_031127805.1 of Thalassobacterium maritimum. NCBI lineage: Bacteria > Pseudomonadati > Verrucomicrobiota > Opitutia > Puniceicoccales > Coraliomargaritaceae > Thalassobacterium > Thalassobacterium maritimum. The sequence goes on from NZ_JARXHW010000003.1 coordinate 116,276, forward strand.
GGAGGGCCAAATGGCCATAATCCGATCCATTGACCCACGGCCGAAACCACCGGCCACACTCACCTTGTGGTACGAAGGAGCGAAGCTGATTAGCAAAGGTCAACTCAAGGCCCCCAAAGGAGTCAGCTACATATTTGCCGATCATAGTCGCACTCAAGAAATGCAGGACGACTTCCTCACACTTCCACGGGAGAGCGAGCGCCCCCGCGGCTATTATTACCACGTCGCGGTTTGGAGTATGGGCCCCCACTTAGTTAGTGGGCCGCCTCCTGAAAAAATTGCCCGCACAGTGCAGCAACTCGTCGAAAAGGGAGACACGTATTATGCGCTGCTCAACGTCAGCAACCTTCGAGAACATACCATGGGAACGGCAGTCTGGACACAACAGGTCTGGCAACCGGAACCACTGACTAATCAAGCCTTTCTCAAGCAATGGTCTTCGCCGGAACTTGCCCCACTGCACGCAGCCTTTCTGGATAGCATCCCACAATTCCAGCCCGAATGGCGCTTCTACGACGGTAGCGCGCGCCTCTGGATTGATCGTCTTATTTCCAGTCAAGTCGCCAATGGCACGCCACTGGACGGGCTCTTAAAGGAACTCGTCGCCAACAAACGGGCTAAGCTGATCGACACACTACAGAGCGCAGTCGACGCCCTCGATCATTTACTACTAAAAGTTAAAGCTCAAGAAGCGACAATCTCACACAAGTTGCGCGCGTATCATCGCAGTTCAAAAATCTAAGCTCTGCGGTGACGGCGATTGACACACAAAAGTGCGAGTAAGCCAGAAATCAGCGCGAAGCTCGAAGGCTCTGGCACCGCAAGTAAATCATTTTGAGCCAAGATCGTATCCGAAACGCGCACTTCGTCGATATTGCCGCCCCAGTAGCTATTAGCAGAATTAGAAGCACCATACGCACCCACTCTGAAGACACCCGACGTATTGTTAATGCTAGTCGTAATCCCCGAAGAGATAGTCGATGACATGAGACTGCTCGAATTGATCAGATCCTGATAATATAAATTAATATCATTCGTTCCGGTCGTGCCATCGTATGTGAGTGCAATATAGAAGTCAGTATCCAGCGTAAGCGTTAAGCCCAAGGGGACGACTTCAGAGCCTGAACTTCCAGTCCCCATTAGCAGATACAATTCGTTCGCACTCGCAGTTCCAGTCCCGCTACTGGAAGCCACTCCAATCCCCCAACTACGGCCATTAGTTGAAGTCGACCACTGCGACATGACATATTGCGTGCCGCTCTTGAAGCCGGCTAAGTTAATGTAGGCCTCTGCGGTGAAGGCGGTCAGACTTCCAAAGGGATCGGCCACTGCCATGTTTTGACTACCACTAAAGGATGCCATAGAAGTATTACTATCACCCGTATTCGGGATTGGATTGCTGAAGGCACTGCCATCGCCCGTCGCGGGAATCACAGTCTCTGTCGCGGTGGAGCTCAAGCTATGCCCGTTGCCCGAGGAATCGGTGACTAGCGAGGTATCATCCCCCATGCGATAATGGACGAGTGTCGCTGCGTTCGCAGAGATGCTAGCCAGACCAGAGAAGAGAACGAATGCCGAAACGGCACTGAGAGGTAGTTGAGTCATAAGAATAGGGGTTGGAGTAGGTATGGAACTCTAAGATTGAGCACGTGCACAACTGAGAGGTGGCCCATAATAACACTATTCTATAGATTTAACCATAGCTTGAATTGATATTACTTGAACTATATTGATCAAAAAAATGCAAATGACTCATTAAATACCCTGCGATATAAATCGCCTGCTTTTCACGAACAGCTTCGATAAAGTGCACATGATCACAGAACGCCTGATCCTCCTCATTGAGACTTACCGTAAAGGCTTCGAGATCAATCGCGGGCACTGCACATTCTTCCATCACCGCATCCGCCGCTGCGTTATACTGAAATAAATCAGCACAATAGCGAAAGAACCCTATGCCTGGATAATTATGAACGGCATCACTCACAGGTGTAATCCGAGCCCAAACAACTGCGATCCCTCGACTTTGACAGAGTCGAATCGCAGCTCTCAAATTAGCTTGATAGGCTGCTAAAGGAATCTGGATCGCACCAGTCTCCACATTTCGCTTTATATCGTGCAAACCGGCATTCATCAGAATCACCTGAGGCTGAAACGAATCTTCCGCCAATAACTTCTGCACTATTTCAAGCATCTGCGACGAATCACCACAATTCGCCCCGACAGGAACATCTAAATTTTGGAGCGCCTCCGTTTCACCCCCTTTTCGATCGTAGCGAAAATAACCTCGTACAAACTTTTCCAAATAAGGGCCGTATTGTATCGAAATACTATCTCCCAGAACATATAGCTGCGGTAAATTCATAAAGCTAACTCATGATTGAAAAAACAATAACCTCCCCCAGTCCCCCCGAGGCCGGGAAGATGGTGATTGGGGCAGAACCTCAGTCTAAAAACCTTCTAATATTCCGGATAGTCTTCATCCGGGTTCAACTCGTGCCACCAACGTTTAATTAACACACCTTCGTCTTCTAATAAATTTAAATAAAGACTAGAGCGTTCACGTATCGCTGCATCCTCTGACCCCATCAGCGTGCCTAAGCGCTCCACTGAAACGGAACGCTGGAAAGCGAGCGTACGGTCTTGGTAACGCATCAAAAAGCGTGTCCATGCACTCCGCATTCCGATTTTAGGATCGTTTAACACCTCGGTCACATGCTTCGCAAAGCCCTCATAATCGATGGCCCCAGTCTGGTACAATTTAATGGTCGAAGTCCAGGCATTACGAATGCTCGCAGGCAGGACATTTGACTTCAGCGACATGTATAAGTGAGGCGGCAAGCCCTCAAAAGTCGGCATAAAGACCTCGACTAGATCGGGTGGCTTAGTGCCAATCGCCACTGGCAACCAACCGGCACGCTCCGAGAAACCTTGTTGAATACGATGAGAGGTCAAAAAGTGTAGAAAGTCCAAGGCCCCTTCAAAATTCGCACTTTGCTTATTAATGGCGAAGGGCACCGAGCCTTCGACATCTGCTTCGGAGAGAGGCATGCTCAAGAACTCAGACCAACGTTCCCCCGCCACTGGCATCGGCCTCCTCTCAATATCGATCTCAAAGTGATCCTCCGAATTTGCACGCTGCCGAATGCCTTCAACAATTCCTGTCACGTTCCACCCACCGGTGCTAAACACCGCAGCTTGGCCCAACACAAAACGCCGCTGCGCTTGATCTCGATCCAGCCCAAGAAAGCCCTTCGGATAAAATGCGGTCATTTCTTTTAATAATTTGAAATACTCTCGCACACTGGGCGAATCAAAGCTCCAAATACCACGCGCAAAGCCGGCCATCGTTTCTAAAGAAGTAAGATTACGTCCAACTTCTAAGCTTAATTCTTCCCAAAGCACCGAACTGAATGCTCTCTCATAGCCGGCCGCAATATCGCTCGAGCCTGATTTACTCGCAGCAATCGGCACCAAATACTCAAGGCCCTCGCTCTCTTTATACGCGACAACGGAATTAAGATATAGAAAGAGCTGTCCCAGGCTCTGTGGCAGCGTATCATCCTGCAACCAGGACAAACCAGACGAACGCGGCAAGTAACCACTGCGATGATCCTGCGACAACCACACCGACTGCAACCAATCGGGGTCGCTGCCCGACATAATTTGCTCCAAAGCATATGCCTTCACCTGCTCCAACAGCTTACGATTGTACATAAGACGCAGGCCACCCCAGGTGCAGATCGGCACTGCGTAATAATCACTTAAAGACTCTTCATAGCCACCATTCAAACCATCAAAAAAAATATCACGCCAGGCACTCTCTTCCAGAAACTGAGATAATTCCGCTGGAAGGCCAGGAATCTGATATTCTGGAGCATTATAGGGGTTACTCGATTCAATATAACTCCCAATCGGCATGAAGAACTTTGCCAACGAGTCGCCGCGAATCAGATTCGTTTCTTTCTTAACCGCGATGTCAGGAGCCGTGCCACTGATCAGGTGAATATTCATGAACTGCGCATACACACGCTCAGAGATCGGCAACTGCTCCACCACGATTCCTGCATCACGGACTTCAGGCAATTGATTATAGGTGTCAATCGCCCACTGCAAGGCATCTCGAAAGCCTGGCTCCAACTGCCAGTGCGCCACCCGAATATAGCTTCCATTGCGATCGCCCTCCCCTGAGCCAGGCCCACGCGTCACAAAATAAAAACGGACTGCGCTAATGGTGAAAATAAACAGAAGCAGTGCGAATGCCAGCCAATTGAGGCTAAATTTAGGAGAAGATCGACTCATAGTAAAACGCCGTAATTACATGCTTTGAAGATTAAAAACCGATTGAGGCAAGGCAGGCACCTCAATCGTCAACTCAGGATGATCCGCTAAGACCTGAACCAGTCGCTCACGAGAAATTGTGGCATAGATACTTCGTGGAAAATCTTGCAACAAGCGCGCAAAAATTCGCGCGGCAAACTCATAATCCTCGGCCTTCTCAGCCAGCAGAGCAAATTGCCATAAGGAGGCATCGCTATCGGCCGAGCGCGGGAAGCCTGCTTCCATCGCGATCGCATAAGGCTGCAGTGCCTGCTTGGGTTGATCCAAATAGAAGGCATAGAGCTGCGCCGTGTATTGAGCCAGAATCCCCAACCAAGGCGAATCTTCCAGCTCAGACATCTCAGATTCCAATAAATCAATGGCCGTCTGAACCTCTACGGAATCAAATGATTGCGCCCGACTCTGCGCAAGATATAGCGTCGCTCGCAGAGCCATGTCCGTCCCGGCGAATTCCTCGCGCACACGCTGATAATATCTCTGCGCCGCCAACACATCCACCGAATCTCCATGGAAATAGGCGATTTCCAATATACGTCCAATGTCCAACATCGCAGAAGCCGCATATAAGGATCCAGGGGCATGCTCGATAATCGACTCCATCAAACTCCGCGCTTCCAATAAGCCTTCTTGGCTCGGGGGCGATTGATGCCACGCCGCGATAGCCAAGCTATAAGTGGCTACCTGCCAATCCGCGGCGTTTCCCTCAGGGGAGTAGCTTGACTGAACATCGCTCAAAACCTGATAAGCATCACTAAAATTAAAAACGCGCAGATACTCAATGCCAGTATTCAAAGCGTCCTGCTGGCTCATGGATTCACCCTCTTCTCGCGAAGAACAAGCTGACAATAAAGTAACCGCTAAAAGTGTAAGCACCGAAGTGATTTTAAAAGTATACAAAGTCATAAAGTTCTTAACGGAGGGGAGAGGCAATTCGGGATGTAGAAAGTCCAAAAAGAAACGTCTAAAGTGATCAATCGGGGATAAATTGAGCCGCGTCGGGGTGAGTATTCTTCAAAAACAAAGTATCCTGTTCACTCAAAGGACGCGTCGAAAAGATCTGTGGTTTTAACTCCTTCGAATCTTCAATTAACAGATACGCACCAAAACCTCCGCCCGGCACTTCACTAATCAAAATTTCAACCTCAGTCTCCCTGCCCGCGGTCAGGTTGAACCAGTCCCCTCGGATGACGGGTTGACTCAATCCAAAGTAGCGATTCCCACCATCTTTGTTGGCTCTCTCTGCGCTGGAACTGGGCTCCCATTGACTATAAGTATGCGCACGCCAAGAAGCATCTAAGATCAACTTACCATTGATACGAACTAATAAAACGTCGTCCCCCTTTCCCAGTAATCGGAAACGACCACTCTCTTGCGCTTTAAATGTTCCTTGATAAACCACCGCAATCAGTGAAGGAGCGATCTCCTTTTCAGCGGAAAACGATTTTGGAGCCACGTTTGCAGATTGAGCAGGAATGACGAAATAAGAGCCATAAAGTAATTTTGATGATTTTGAGAATTTTCGCTCAAACTTCTTGATATCGAACCTTCGCGCAAAATCTTGAATAATTTCAGCGGCATATGCGGTTTTCGGACCAAAATCACTTTCCGAGGCGATGGGGTACTCCTTCCCTTTTTCGTCGCGCTTAAAGTCATATAAAGTGCCTTCTAAAGTGCCTTCCATCGCGCGATCAAAACCAAAACTTGTAATCCGAATGGCATCAGCCACACCGCCGCCCAGTGCTCCCAAACCACCGCCGAATCCGCGACCGCCACCGATCGAAAGTTTGGACTGGTTAAGCTCAATCGTAGGCACACTGACATTCTGTGAGTTCTGAACAGCGAGTGCTTGCGGTCGTGGCAAACTCTTCTGCGCGCGCTTGATCGTGGGCGGAGGCGGCGGCGGTGGTGGCGGTTGCTTGACCTGCACCACCGGCGGCGCCTCAAACTCGGGCTCCGGCTGTAATACTTCGATAATCTTTAGTGTCGCAAGGCCGATCCCTCCCAGCACATGCACTAGCACACTGATAACGATCACGATAAATACCGCACTGCGCTTCTTCTTCCTACGCAGTGGCTTGCCTAGTTCTTGTTCGTTATGTGGGAGTGTCATAATGCTTTAATTTGCAAAAATATCCAAGGCTCGCGCTTACATTTGACTGAAAGAGACGAATTTCAATCGAGCCGCCGCACAGGCGTTCAGTACATCGATCGAACGATAATGAGGCGAATACGGGTCTGCTTGAATGGTGATGATGGTGCTCTTTTGCATGCGATCCGCCGAAGCTTTCAGACTGGCAAGGATATGAGTCAGCCCAGTGAGTTCACCATAGATGCTATCGCCAGTCGCCCCACCGTTGAGTAATACCGTGCCATCAGGCAAAATATCAATGGTATGCTTCGACGGCAGTTCCGGTGAAGCCGCAGGAGTCGCCAACGAGGGCAACTGAATGCCCAGGTCTGCCTCCTGCTTGACCAATTCCGTGGTGACCATGAAGAAGACGAGCATCAGAAAGACCACGTCAATCATGGGCGTTAGATCAGGCTTTCCCGCGCTTTCAAATATGTCTGAGGCTTTCATGAGTGTTTGCTATAAATCGCTCTGATAGGTCGCGAATATGATATCATTAATGCCGTTTTGGGCACAAATGGAGAGCAGTTTATTCACATGCCGGTGTTCCGCCATTTTGTCTGCCCGCACGACGATCTTGATATTCGGGCTGAGCTTCACTAGGTTGGCCATTTCACGACTGAGCTCAGACTCACTGACGACTTTGGCCCCCGAATAGTAGCTACCGTTCGGCAGGACAGAAAAGGTGGCACGATCCTTAATCTCTTTGGGAATGGCCGACTCTTCAGCCACCGCGAGATTCATATCAATCTTTTCTGCGGCGAGCATGCTGGCGACCGTCATAAAGAAAACGATCAACAAGAAGACCACGTCGATCATCGGAGTGAGATCGAAGCCCTCGCCTTCTTGGGGGACTTTATAGGTTTGCAGGCTCATAATACAATGATTGACAATTGTCGCGCTTAATTTCCCGGCTTACGGGGTGCGGGTGGTAAGCTACGAACAGTCTTGGCTGTAGGCATTTCAGCATTATTCACACGCGTGCCGTGCACTAGGTCGCCATACATGTCGTCAAGATACATCGTCATGTCGGCAACCAGTTTGCCGTATTTATTCTTAAAAAAGAAAAAGAAGAACATGGTCGGAATCCCGACCAGCATACCGGTCGCGGTGGTGATCAAGGCTTCCGAAATATTGCCAGCCAACAAGTCAGGCTGGCCCATGCCGACAGTCGCGATCGAGCTGAAGGCCTTAACCATGCCAGACACCGTGCCCAACAATCCCAACATGGGCGAGATCGACGCGATAATGGAAAGATAATTAATCACCACAAATGGCTGTGCCAGCTCTTTCCCCGAGCCCGCTTCTAAACGCTGCCGGAACAGATCCGTATCAATTTGGCCGCCCCGCACCGAGTCGAGGCCATGATTCACAATCCGCGTGAGCGGTGTCGGATTCTCCGCACAGAGCTCTTTGGCACCTTCGATATCCAGGTCGCCCAACTTACCACCAAGCTCCGAGGCCACCTCGTCGTTGAAAAAGTCCTTTGGTCGCAGGGCGATGAAGTTATAAACCGTGAGAGCCAGCGCTGACATAGAAAGAAAGCCGAGCGGATACATCGCCCAACCGCCCTGCGCAACCATTTCAAGAAAGCTACGCTCGGAAGTCTCCACAACTGGAGCGGCTCCTTCGGCGGTGGGATCTGCAGTCTGAGCAAAAGCTAAAGTCGAAGCTCCGACAAAGGCCAGCGCGCAGAAGAGCGTACGTAGTTTGAGTAAGTGTATTTTTGGGTGCATGCGTTTGTTACGATTCAAGTTTGGGTTCTTTTTCTAAGCTGTGGGTATAGGCTGCGTCCGGAAAGAGGAGTCGCATTTCGTCGAGAATATTTTGCGCGATGTCGAGGTCACCAAGTTGCTGATAACTCAAATAATTGTAGTAGAGACCGACCAATTTCAGACTACTATCTGGCGCCGCCTGAGACAGAGCGTGCCCGAGATACTTCAATGCGAGTTTTGAGTCCCCCTGCTTGAATGCTTGCACCCCATAAATGAGTTCAAGCTCTCCGAGAATCGCCGCATCCTCCTCTTCGATGTCTAAAGCAGAACTGATGTGGCCCGTTACTGCAGCGCCCTCCCCGAGTTCTAGAGCCAGGTAGGCGCAACGAAGGCTTAGGCGCTTGCGGTTCAAACCCGTCGCATTATCTGCAAGATGAACAAACAAACGATATGCTGGCTCAAACAGCCGCTCATTGGATAGGCGCTGCGCTACGTTCACCGTCTGTACCCGAGATTCCTCGACAGGACGGGCAGCGACTAAGTTATCGAGTAAATTTAACGCTTTGTCCTTATAGCCTTCGATAAACAGGTGCTCAGCTACTGTATAATAATTTTTAACAATTTCAGCCGGGCTCAAATCCAAAGCAGTTAATTGCGACATCTCATAGGCCTGAAGCCAATCTCCAGCTTCAATATTCGCTTTAATATATGCATTCACCAGTTTGTGAATATTCGTTGAACCTGGCTTAATGCTAGTCAAGGGAACCAAAGGTAACACTTCCTCCTTCAACAATCGAGCTCGTTCGGCAGCATCGGGATGCGACAGTGCGATATTTAACGACTCTGTCATAGGCTTATTAATACGAAACTTCTCCATGTGCTGCCATGGCACAATAATGGCCCCGCCCCCTTCGACCATTTCGATTTCAATCCCCTCTTTGGTAGGATTCACGAAGCGTGCCCCCAGAGGACCGCTCTCCTGCACGATCTCGAGACGAACGGGTTCCAGATTTGAATAGTCAGGCCCCTCATACGTAGCATGCGTCACATTTGTAGATAAAACGGAGAGCACAGCTAGAAGCAGCACGAACAGGCGACTCGGATGATCGCTTAGATAATGTATCATTACTCAAATTCCTTTCTGATTAAGGCCGCCCCCTGAGTGCCTTCTAGTCCGGGCGTGAGTACGAAAGCGTCATAAACCATCTGCACACTCTCGCGATCGTTCATTTGCTGGAGCACTTGAATGTCTTCATAGAAGCCCATCGCCAATTCTTCCTTAAATCCGGGATAAGCCAGAATGATACGTTCAAAAAATCCGTGTGCTTCGGACAGTTTCCCCTCGGCTGCATAAGCACGGCCAATTTCAAGCAGTGCGCGCGCATGCATCTGACCTCTCCATTCATTGCGCTGTAAAATAGTCTCCAAAATCTCACGAGAGGCGGCATAATTGCCTCGCTGTGTTTCCAACCGGCCAATTTCAAAGGCGGCCTCCCCCGCGGCATCCAACTGTGTGAAGCGCTTAATCACCATTTGATACGCCTCAATCGCCAGATCAACTTGGTCTAAACGTTGATAGCATGCGGCCAACAACTGATGGAGTTCGAGTTCGTTGTCTGTATTGACATAATCGTAGCTCAAGTCCTGTAAAATACCGAGCACACGTTCTGCTTGGGTTTTGGCCATTTCAGTCAAGATCCACAATTTCCCCATCGCGCCGATCTTCGCCCAGCTTTCAGGCACATCGACTAGTTTCAACATATCTGAAGGCGGCACATCGACCGGCTGCTGAGCATGCGCAAAGGCGGCTTTCAGACGCACAATCAGGGCAATATCATCTTCAAGATATGCCGCTTGCAAGGCCGCTTGCATCCAATCATCGGCCGAAACCGCAGGAATACTCTCATTTAACTTAGCAATAAAGGCTTCCAGCTCTTTCAGCTCTCCGACATCCTGCAACACCGCCTGACGAAAGTCATCATCACCAACAAAGCGATCACGCACTCGCACATCAATCGCCTCATTGGCTTCAAAAAAGCGGTATTGCTTGGCGCGATCTGTAACCAGATCGCGCAATTTCTCAGGAGAACTGGCGACCATCGCGAGAAAGTCCTCAGTCGCCTGACGCATCACTCGTAATTTGCGATCACTAAGTAAATATTCCGCCAAGATGGGGTCGATCTGATCGACCTCAGTGAGCTTGTAGAAGCGATCGGTCACTTGCTTCAAGGTCAACAAAGCCTCACGTGGTTGATCGCGATCTTTATAAACTTTAGCCAAAGCGGCACTGACGGCGATCGATTCTGGATCCGCGGCATACTTCGTAATAAAAGTAGATAGATCTGCAATCGCTTCGTCCGCCCGAGTTTGAGCAATCAAGATCCTTGAAATTTTCAATTCTGCCTGCGCCAATAACGAACGATCCTCAGTGTGCTCAGCGACTCGCTTGTAATGGACCAGTGCCTGATCCGCATCGCCGAACAAATCAACGATATTCCCGAGTGTGAGCTCCGCCGAAGCACGAAGCGGATGACTTGGATAATTTGCGATAAAAGTAGTCACTAAATCGCGCGCTTCTGGAACTCGATCCAAAGCCAGTGTGGCCTGTGCCTTGCGAAAGGCAGCATCTGGCGTTAACTGCGGATCTCTACTGGCAAGCACTGTATTCAGGCGATCCAATGATTTTTTATTTTCTTGCTCAATCAAGTAACTAAGCCCAAGGAAATAATAGATCACCGGCCCAGAGTGACTTTCTCCAAACTGCTGCCTGAAATGTTCAAAGTCATCAATCAGTTGGCGATTTTCCATGCGAGTCATACGCGCAACACCGTGCTTGAATAACAATAACCTGGCCGCCTGATCATCCGCGGAACGCTCTAAATACCAAGCAGTCAACTGGTATAGTTCCTCATAGCGCTCCTGCTCCAAATAGGCTTTCGAAGTTTGCTCGGCCACTGTGCTGCGGAAACGCTTAAAACCTTCTTGATCCAGATAACGCTTCCCCAGAGATTCTGCGATCTCCTGGTCTCCTAATTGGTAGGCCAAGGAATAGGCCGAGAATAGGATGTCTTCTGCATATTTATGGTTCGGATACCGATCCACCATTTCTTGAAAGCACCAAAAGGCCTCCCACTTTCGTCCCATATCCATATACACACTCGCGATGCGCCACTTAAGTAGCGGCGTATAGTTTTCAGAAGACTTGACCGCTGCGAGGTCGGCTTTCGCGTTATCCAATTCCGCCTTTGCGGTCACATAAAAATTACGTAGTGCCGAATTTTCAGCATACTTCGCGACTCTAGCTTCAAGATAGTTCACCTGCGCCGCTAAGCCGATCTCCAAGCGTTCATAAGTTCTTACAAATTGATAAAAAAGACTGGCTGTAGCCAAATCCCCCTCTTTCTTTAATTGATCGCCTACTTCCATCAACGCGGCATTGAAGCGCGGAGTATAAAACACTGGCGAGGGACGCCTGAAGAATTCCAACATTTTTCGAGAATCCGCCACATCGCCCTGCTTGGCTTGCGCAATCATCAAATAAGCCGCAGAGGTCGTGCGATCGACATCATTTTCGGCCATCCGCATATTGTCTGTAAAATATGGAATGCCCGCCTGCCACTCCTGCGTTGCCGCATAGATGAGAACAACTTTCTTCAACACTTCGACACGATCCACGCTAGACTGCGGATTACGATACAGAGAGATATAGATCTGCAGCGCTTCTTTGAATTTCTGCTGCATCGCATAGGCGTCCGCCTGATTATAGCGAGCTAAAGGGACTAGGGCATGCTCAGGATGAGCAGTGATGAATGCACTTAATTTCGAGATCGCGGTGTCCAGCGCTCCAGTATTCCCATCGTAAAACTCAAACACATAGGAGAGGGCCGTGTAAAAATCGATATTGGTCTGCATCTCTTTCGGAACTTCCGACCGTATCGCAGACATCAAGGGCCGAGCTTCAACAAGTTGATTCGAATGGAGCAGCGTTGTCAATCGCTTCACACGATCCGCCAACGATTCGCTATTCGATGTATTTTGAGCCGAACCAACAGTACAAAAAATTGTAAGTGCGACCATGCACGCGAGTCCCCCTAAGCGAGCAAAGGGCAATCCTAAACTCAGAGTATGATTCTTAACAGAGGGGCCACGACTGAACTGCCTCTTGAATGAATTTTGACTCATAATACGGGGTAAAAGAAATTGCGGCCAACACCACAGCCGAGGGGATTACAATGATGACAACACGGCGACTCATCAAAGCTCAGCATATCTAAGCAATAAAATGTTCACGTGCTTCATTAATGTAGGTATAGATTTCAGATCTTAACCCAGCTGTCAAGAAACGATGTGCTACGCGAAGGTTGCTATTGGATCAACTTGGGCGCAAGCAGTGCGCCCGACTCAACTGGTTCGACGCTCCACCATAGCACGATAAGCACTAGGCGTATACTGAGTATGTTTCTTAAACCAAGCCGTAAACTCGGATTGATGGCGAAACCCGACTAGATATGAGATTGCTTTCACCGCTTGTGCAGATGAGGCCAGTTTCGCCTTAGCGACGTTCAAGCGGCGACTCTCATAATACTGCTTCGGAGTCACTTCAAAATTGGCTATAAAAATCCGATTCACCTGTCCGGCACTCACCCCAAAAGCCTTGGACAATTCCTGCAAACGGAAAGCCGACTCCAAGGAATGAGCATCTAACCAACGCCGCATGTTCAATGCTCGCGTATCTTGCTTCTTAGGAAGATACACGCGCACTCCAGCAGCCTGCATACGCCCGATGACCGAAGCTAACCAACGCTGAAAACGGCCCTGTATATCCGCATAGGTCAGGTAGTCCGCACCGACCCGTGGTAACTCATTATAAGCATCTGGAAAATCACGCTGCACCCGGCGCAACATCGGCTCACAGAATTTTCTCCATTTCGGAACTGTCAAACTGTCCTCAACGATGGGTCGATCCAACTCAAAGAGTGGCCGTCCCGTGATCCAACGTGCTTCGAAGTGAATAGAAAGCATACGAACTGACTCGCTAAAGTTTCGATAACTCACTCCCGGCGGCAGCAAGACCCACTGGCCCGCCTGTACCTGCAGTTCATGCTTCTCTACTTGGATATGGACAGTTCCCTCCAAGAGTAGCCAAGCCGTAAAAAAAGAATTTTTGGCATATCGCTTACCAGAAGCTTGCGGGGGGCCCTCATAAATCCAAACCAAGTAGGCATCTAGATATTTCCATTCAAAAAAACTAAGCGTTGTAGAGGTATGCGGCGTCATTATGCACAAAAATCATAAATTAATGCTTAAATAGTTAAAGCCTCTTTTCTTGTAAAAAACGCTCTAGCTCATGAGATGAGGGGGCATGACTACTTCGAAACAATCCCCTCTCCGTTACTACGCGACTCCACAAAAGAACCTGGACTTAAACCTGGACGTCGACATCTGCGTCTACGCCGGAAACTCCGGAGGTATTATAGCCGCTATCGCTGCCAAACGAAAAGGCCTCTCAGTCGCACTACTCGAACCAGGCTACCATTTGGGAGGACTCACAGCAGGAGGACTAGGTTTAACGGATATCGGCAACAAATTTGCAATCGGAGGCCTCTCGCGCGAGTTCTACCGGCGTGTCGGTAAAAAATACGGCAAGTCCGAAGCCTGGGTCTTCGAGCCGCATGTGGCCGAAGCCGTCTACAGGGAATGGCTAGAAGAAATGGAGATCCCCTGCTATTTTGAAAGTTTCCTGAGCACAGTCGAAACAGCCAATAAGCGAATCGTCCAGTTGCGCACAGAAAATGGCATTACCGTCAAAGCCAAGCAGTTCATCGACGCAAGTTATGAGGGAGACTTGATGGCTAAAGCGGGGGTTAGCTTCACCGTAGGTCGTGAAAGCAACGATACCTATAAGGAAACCTGCAACGGCCGGCAAGTCATGAACAAACACCAATTCAACTTTGAAGTGGACCCTTATATCGTCGAAGGGGATCCCTCTAGTGGTCTCTTACCGGGCATCGACGGAGAACAATTTAACGAAGGCGTGGGCGATAAACGCGTGCAAGCCTATAACTTTCGTCTCTGCCTGACTGATGATCCAAAAAAGCGTATTCCTTTCACCGAGCCTGAGGGCTACGACCGTAACGACTATGAATTGCTAGTGCGCTACTGCAAAGCCGGCTATGTGCCTGAGTTTAATAAATTCAATTATCTTACAAATGGGAAATACGACATGAACAACCACGGTGCGATCTCCACCGACTATATTGGGATGAACCACAATTTCCCCGAAGCCAGTTACGAAACTCGTGAGGAAATTTTTCAAGCTCACGTTCAATGGGTCAAGGGGCTCATGTGGTTTTGGCTCACGGATACTGTGGTCGATGAGAGCTTTAAAGAGAAATACAGAAATTTCGGCTGGTCGAATGAAGACTTCCCCCAAACTGGCGGCTTCTCACACGCACTCTACGTCCGCGAGGCTCGTCGTCTGGTAGGCGATTTGGTAATGAACGAACATCATTGTCGCGGACATGAAGTCGTGGACGATGCCATCTCTCTGGCAGCCTATACGATGGATTCCCATAATTGCAGTCGCGTTGTCATCGATGGCAAGGTCCGCAATGAAGGCGACGTGCAAATAAAGTCCGGCCCACCTTACCCGGTGTCCTATCGCTGCATCATCCCCAAACAAGATGAGTGCACCAACCTATATGTTCCATTCTGCATTTCTGCATCGCACATCGCATTCGGTTCCATCCGAATGGAACCAGTCTTCATGATCCTGGCAGAATCTGCAATCGAAGCCGCGACTATCGCCATCGAAGACGACCTGCCCTCCCAAGAGGTACCTTACACAAAGCTTAAGGCTCGCCTCGAAAAAGCGGAGCAAATCATCCATCCCGTACCTCCCGCAAAAAACGTGCAGATGGGCGAATAAAATCAGGAACTAAACTCACGCAACGCGGACCTGTCGGCGACCTCACAGCACGTAATGCATCCATTCTTTGCGTCTGAGTCCAAGCCCTCTGCAAGCGTCCAAAGAAAAACCCGAGGCAAATGCCTCGGGTTTGCTAGCATCAGTAACAAAAAGCAACTGACTCTGAAGTCTTCGAATTAGTAGTTATAACTATAGGACTTCGTAGCACGTTCGCCGTTGATCCAAATACGATTTGCTTTCAAAACACGCTGCCCTTCGATACGTTCGAGATCCCCTTGAATACGGACGCGATCGCCTGAATTAAGGTCAAGCTCGGCGACGGTACGGCTTTCACCAAGGTCAACTGTAATCGTCTGGCCATTTTCCAGGCGGAGTCGAGCCAAGGTACGGTCTTCGTCAGCACCATCAATACTAGTGGAATAGAAGCGATCAACCGTGCCTTCGACACGGGAGATATTTTGATTTGAACTCATGTAACTAGAGCTCTGAGTCGCACTGCGACGATATTGGTTCTGTCTCGAAGCGATGTCCTGCGAGCTCGCGCTGGAACGTTCAAACCGATTCTGCTCCGATTGACGCTCCATTACATTCAATTCGTCGAATGCACGGTTTACGTCAAAGCTGCGATCATTGATCTTCAAGGTGTTGGTGATGAAGATTGGTTCGCCATTAAGCTTGCCGAGCACGCCTTTAACTTTCACCTCATCGCCACGTTCAAGATCAAGACCGTCAAGCCGCTCCTTCTCCCCAAGATTAACGACAATACTCTTACCGTTATCAAGTTTAACCTTAGTTACCGTGTAATCACGACCTTGGTCATTTTGAGCCTCTAGTCTCATATGACGAAAACCATCAATTACGCCATTCAAAGTGCGCTGCTTAAGCTGCTTACTCTGATTTTTTAGATCCTGATGATTACGCTGCGAATCAACGCTACGACTATATGTGTTTAGGTTACTGCGACGTTCATTAACATTGCGATTTTGGAACTCACTAATGGAGCTCCGATTGCTCTCAGCGCTGTCAACACTACTAGAAGACGATGCCCTCTGATCGATCATGTAACTGGCAGGGTCATAATCGTAATCGGATTCATGATAGCCATACTCGCGCTGCCAAGATTTTGAGGAGTCATTCCATGTATAGTGGTAGCCATAGTCTCGGCTCCCATTCGAGCTGTAGTCGTAATCATAGTCGTCTTCCCAGAGACCATCTTCAGCCCAGAAGTCCCAGAGCCCACTCATGTCGCGTTCATAATCCGCAGCTTTTTGATCACTGCCTCTTTGCTTGCCATTAAACCAGTCAGCAGCGTCATACCATTCCTCGGCGTGATAGCCCTCCGAGGACTCGTATTCGTAATTAGTATCCGCATGCGCGAATGTAGCTCCAGTGAACATTGCGGCGATGGCGGCTCCAGGGGTGAGCCATTTCATTTTGTCATACATCATAGTATATACTTCCTTTGTTGAGGATTTGAGTTGGGTGATAGACGGGTTGTGCCCCGCATAAGCACTTTCGCAGCATCCATGCCAATCTTAAAAAACCTCAACGAGCTCGCTGATACACGAGGATAACTTATATAAAAAATTTATCGCGTGTTTCGACTCATGCAAATGTCCATGAATTTAGATGAAAAATCCTGCATCTTGCAAAAGAGTAAATAGGCAAATAAAAATATAAGATCAGCCTACCGAACAACCACAGCTACAGACCAGCCCTCACAGAACAGCAGCCCCGCTCCACGTTGCATCAGAGATTAAAAACGACAATCAAGCGAAACCGAATGCAGGTTTAGCCCATCGTTTACATCATATATGCCGGCGTTTGACGTATGCTGATAGCGATAACCGAGAGTCCAATTCTCCTTAATTTGCCAATCTAAACCGATAGACGAAGTAAATTGAAAAGCGCCTCCTAAATCCAAATCACCAAATTTTTCCTCAGTTAAATAAGACGGCCCGCTGCTCACAACCAGTTCCACCGGAAACACGTCGGAATCTAAACGAAGCTGCGGAGCGATCTTAAGTAACCCACCCGTCGTACCCTCTCCGTTCAGAACAGCAGCCACCCCTTCAAATTCGAAGAGTAACTCATAATCATTAGAGAAATCCCAGGACCAAGCGGTGTCAGCCACCCCGAAAATTTCATAGCCTATGACGTCAACATCTGCTTCGGTGTCAATACCGACACGTAAGCCGACGCGGTCGAAACCATACGCACCAGACGGAAGCAAGGACGCGGATAAAAGATTCAGTGACAGGACAGTGATTATAGCTTTACTTTGTATCATTTTAATTAGTTATTTAGATTATATTTTGAGGGCGTAGTGATTCTACCAACTGCTGAGGTTTACGTTTGCGTCATCGTAAGTCGGATAATCAGTATAGCCTTTACTACCTTTGCTATACCAAGTGGCCTGATCACTCTCCGAGAATTCTAAGTCATTCGCAAAACGCTCGACGAGGTCCGGATTGGCAATATATGGGCGCCCAAAAGCAATCAAATCTGCATGCCCGTCACTGATGGCATCATTTGCATCATCGCGCTCATAACCGCAGTTAGCTATGATACGCCCATCGTAGACTTGTCGAAACTCTTTAAGCGTCATTGGTTCACCGAGCTCATGAAAACCGAACTTTAATCCGTCGACAACATGCAGATAGGCAAGTTTACGTTGCGACAACTGCTCCGCTACATAGGTGAAAATTTCACGATAGTCAGGCGAGCCCATATCGTTGAATGAACCATTGGGCGATATTTTCACTCCAATACGCTCACTCGAAAAGACCTGCGAGCAAGCTTCAACAATATCACTGAGGAGACGAAAGCGATTCTCCAGTGTGCCACCATACTCGTCGCTACGATGATTGGTCTTACTTTGAAGAAATTCATCCAATAAATAGCCGTTAGCCGCGTGAATTTCGACTCCATCAAAACCCGCCTCCTGCGCATTTTCTGCAGCTTTACTGTAATCTTGAACGATGGCCTTGACCTCTCGGGTGTCCAGAGCCCGCGGGATTTCATGCGTCTTCTCTTCGCCGCTTGGAACAATCACTTTAGCCCCCTCATGTCTAATAGCAGACGGAGCCACAGGCAGCGCCCCCTCCTGAAAGTCGCTATGTGAAGCTCGCCCAGTATGCCATAGTTGTAGAAAGATACGAGAGCCCCCTTTATGCACAGCCTTGACGACAGGCTTCCACGCATCGACCTGCTCCTTGGACCAAATACCTGGCGCATCCACCCATCCGACTGCTTGCTTGGAGACAAAGGTCCCTTCAGTAATAATCAGGCCCGCCGAAGATCTCTGTCCATAGTAAGTAGGCAGTAGAATCCCAGGCACGTGATCAGGAGATCGTCCGCGCGTCATCGGAGCCATGACGATACGGTTTCGAAGTTCTAGAAAGTCCCAAGAAATTGGGGCGAGAAGAGAATCGATATCAGAAGTCATGCAACTGCTTTGCAAAGTGCGTGCCAACTGCGCACAAGCTAGGTTTCAAGCATCGCACTCGCCTAAATCGTGCAGATTGCTCGATTGCAAAAAGGCCCATTCGTGCATTTTGTAAGGCTTACTACACAACTGCCAGAAACGATCGCACAATACAAAAAAAGCTTCACGCATTCGCATGCCGCGCCTTGATGACGAGGCCATTATCTGACGGCTAAAAATCAACGATCAATGCGGCTTCAGGCGATTAATAACTTCAGGATCCTGCTCCGAAGAATAAAATAAGCTCTTAATGACCTCCCCATTCGAACCGTAGCCACTCACTCCTAAAATAGTTCTGGCTGCTTGAGCCAACTCGGACAATCCAGTTTCTAAATCAATCTTATGGGTCAAGATGCGTTCAAGCCCATCAAGCACAAACGTCCCTGGAAAAGGGGGTTCTAGATTAAAGTCTGTCGAAATCTTTGCGACCTCAGTGGCAAAAAGCGCATCCCTTGAATCGTCCAAATCCAAGCTCTTAAATGCCGAACTTTTGCGAATGGGTATGTTATGTTTCCATTGGCCAATACAATCTTGCACGGGCTCTGACAACATTGCGGTCACATATCGCTTCGCCAGTTCAACTGACGTGCAATTCTTACGCACACAAATCAGGTCGGTTGCCTGCGCGGAACAATCCACACCATTATCGAAAAGCGGCATGGGCACGGTCTGCCAATCTTTAAAACCTGAGCGCTGAATAAAATTCATCATATGACGCCCGGAAAGATGCATGGCGGCCTGGCCATTCAAAAAATCGTCCAAATACTGCCCATCATCGATCTCCTCACCGGTCAACAGATCTCCCAGTTGACGAAACAACTGAAGGCCTTTGAGTACTTGTGGACTATCCAAAGTCACAGGATCTGCAAGCTCGGGGCAGAACAGCCGCCCCCCTGCCCGCACAATAAAGTTCATAAAAAGGAAAATTGCGGGCCGCCAATTGATGATTTGAGACTTCGGCAAGGTTTTTGTTAATTGCTCCACGCACCCAATAAAATCACTCCATGTCCAACCAGCGCTCGGCAAAGAACAGCCCGCCTCTTCAAACACCTTCGGATTAAAGAAAATGACGCGCGGCGAAAAAGCGAAGGGAATCCCCACCATCTTACCATTCACCACAAAGGGCTTGAAGGGGCGCTCAAAAAAGAGATTACGATCTGGATAGCACTCTTCAAAGATCGAGGAGAGGTCCATATAATCGTCATACTGAGTCAAAACATGACTGGTGGTTCGAAGCTCTAACATACCCCGCTTAAACGCATAGCTACTCCGCAAGCCAGGAATCGTATCTTCGAGCAACTCGAACATCCCACGTATCCATGGAAAATGATCTACTGGACTATAGACACAGAGATTTTCCTTCAGCACCCGAATTTGCCAGTTCGCTTGGACATAGGTCCCTTTACGAGAATGAGACTGAAGGACGCCGTCTTGACAAAGCGACTCCACAGCTTGTTGCACCTTGAGAAGTGATATACCCAATTCTTCAGCGATCTCTCTGGCGCCGGGTATTTTTTCTCCAGTGACAATAGCTCCACTCTCCAACATCGAGAGAATATGATGACGAACTGCAAATACCTTATTGGGAGACATACTAGTTGAGACTGAAGATTAAAACACACATTGACTAAGCCACGAGGCAACTCGCCGACAAAAAGAATCAAAAATGAGACAACACACCTGCTTGAACAAGCCGAAAATCAATACACTAGAATCCTCGGAGAGAATAGTCGCGGTAATTATAGACAAGCCACAAACACAGCACGCAAGAAATGGCCACACTACAGTGCCTCAGCGTTTACTGTAATTGGTATGGAGAAACCGTCATCGAATCTCACCAGAATGGTCGCTTCAAGCCTATCACCGGAACTCAAACTTGCGGTTTGCAGGGTCAGGGTTAGCATTTGAGTGCTGTTCGGTGAGAGCGTACCGGTGGCCGGGGCGACACTCAGCCAATCCACCGTATTATTCATACGGACTTCATAAGCCAGCGAATCAGCCAAGGCAGCAGTCGTGAGAACGACATTCACTGGAGTGCTCGAACCACCGACAGTGCCACTCAACTCGACAAAGTATTTGTCGGCACTGATGGCAATGGGCCGGATCGGAAACAATGAGCTATCACCATGTTCTATCGCACCTTGGTCCGGCGCATTGCCTAGATATTGGTCTGCGAAATTGAACAAGCCGAGTCCATCATCGATGCCAGAGGAATTACTAGCTAGGCGGAAATCGCCGACCCCAGCGTTAACGAAGATCGGTTCATCGTCCAAGACTCCATTGGCTTCTTGCCCGGCCGCGTACTGCACACTCGCCGCTGCCCAGTTTTTCGTCGACAAATTGTCGTAGTCGAAACTGTTCCATGGGTGCTGCTCCGCATCACGAATCGTCTTATTATAATCAGCATGCGAATTGGTGGTATGAATAATATTATTTCGCGTTTGTCCAAGAAACATTTCGCGATTAGTATCGCTACCAATCCCGACCCCGGCCAAACCTTTGCCCTTGCCATAAATCGTATTGTTAAAAAAGAAGCTCTTACCTTTTGAATAGGTGGTGCCCCCGCCCAACTTTACAATTGTAACGCTTTCGTCGTTGTCGTCTCCTTGATTAAACATGAGATTATTGAAAACATAAGACGGCCCCACAATACACGGGGCCAAACTCAAAGAAACACGGCAACTCTCGATACGATTGCCAAAGAAGCGCATGTTCATCTGACCGCCATCCAGCTCTGTGCCATCATCATTCGCGAAGGCCAGCATATTACCGTAGACATCGCTATCGCGGTAAAATGATCCGATCGGGCTCGTGTTGTTCTCGCCTTCGATCACATCATTCCAGCGAATATCATCGCTACCGATCAGGTCATTATAGCGGACCACAAAATTGCCCTTCATGTTTTTTGTGGAACTTACGATTTGATTCTGAACATAAATTGCGGTCGGGCCCATCGGGTGCTTGTTGGCGTTCTCTCCCCAATTATTCGCCGATAATCGTGGGTCGTGTATGTAGCAACGCTCAACCGTGACACGTGAACTGCCTGCTAGATGCACGCCAGCGTCTTTATTAATCGCAGAGCCTTTACCTTTATTCTTATCGGACAGAGTCTCGTATGAGTAGACGCCATCGGAATAATTCGGCTGACGCGCCCAACCCGACATTTCGCAATCAACGATGCGAATCTGATCTGACATCTCGACTTGCACCGCGTGTCGGCGACCGCCTACGATCTCAATATTCTCAAAAATGAGGTAACTGCTATTGATAATTTTTAATGCAACATCGTCGGCATAGGCACCATCGATATCATCCGCCCCGGTGCCAGTAATCTTAATCCAGCCATCCGGCTCACCATGCATATTCTCGATCAAAAGCTGGCCGCTGGTGTAAAGACTCGAGACCGAGATCGTTTGAGCAATCGTTGGTGTACTATCCCACGTCGTGACTTTTTCACCGGCTTCATCAAACTTAATACCATCCACTTCCAGCACGACTTGTACTTCATATTCAGTGTCTTCAAGCAGACCCACAATACTACCACGATACTCACCACGAGTGTCGTCAAACTCTGACTGATAGGCTTCATACCACTGCGTGCTGCCTGTCTCGCGATAGTAGATGTGCGCCACTTCATTCGCGACCTGAGTTTCACGGCTAACATAAACACCAATCGACTCATAGGTCGGCACCAAACGGACTGGCAAATTCTTCGCTTCGTAGAGATGCACTTCATCCAAGTAAAGCTTAGCTCCTGAATTAGACTTCGGGAAATTGGAAATAATCTGAATATAAGCCGCGCCCGCAGGAGCCAGAACATAAGGGCTGGAGAACTCACGGAAAGGCGCAGTGCCCGCAAAATCTACCAATGTGCTGGAGCCTCCGAGGCGAGTCGTGCCATCGGCCGCATAGAAGCGAAAATAAAGCGACGGAGAAACCGAAACATTTAAAACCGCGGCTTGAAACGACAGCTTATAATACTGGCCAGCAGTCACGGGAATCAGGTCATGAGAGAATGTCTTCCAATAGCTAGCTCCATTTAATCGAACTGCTTGAGAACCTTCCGCGACAACCGTTGTTTCCAAGCTCACACTGCCATTCCAGTCCGAGACGCCGCTTTCGAGTCCAGGATCTGGCGTGATGCTAGTAATGTCTTGAGCAATGAAGCTGGACGATGCCAAGCCTGACTCATCGGCATCAGTCGTGATCAAAACATCGTCGAGATAAGTCGTCCCCGTCCCAGGATACCCTGCTGCAAAATAGAAACGAGCGTATTGAACGCCTGCAGGCGGATAGATGCCATCAGCGCGGTAGACAGAATAAGCGTTGGTCCCGAGCAACGAAAGCAAGTGATCCGTGGCAATTTCTGAATGGCTCGAATCATAATAACGAATCTGAAACACACCGTTCGAGGTCGTATGATCGGAAGCTGCGGCAAAGGAGACCGCATATTCTTTAGCTGGGTCGCAATCGAACTCATACCATGAGTGCTTCCAATAGGTCCCATGTGAATGAGAAGACGCATTTACACCCTCGAATGCATTGCTACTTAAGCCCGTGTGCCCTTGATACCACCCCGCATGGCCATTTTCGAAACCTCCATTCGCATTAAC
This sequence comes from Thalassobacterium maritimum, assembly GCF_031127805.1. Classification (NCBI taxonomy): domain Bacteria; kingdom Pseudomonadati; phylum Verrucomicrobiota; class Opitutia; order Puniceicoccales; family Coraliomargaritaceae; genus Thalassobacterium; species Thalassobacterium maritimum. The sequence goes on from NZ_JARXHW010000003.1 coordinate 139,488, forward strand.
AACAAGCTCCTGGTGTGAAAACCCAGGCAGCTCAGCCACACTAACATTGTCAATGTACGCATCTTCGTTGGGACTCGTGCTTTTCCAGGAAAATCGTAATTTGAATTCAGTCGCAGTCAGGGTGTCCGAATAATAACTTGATGGAACGATCACCGAATAGTTCATAAAATCGGCCTGAGAGCCATCAGCGTTAGCAAGTGTGAGCTGAGCCCCAGCGTAATCCATCGTCTGTGCAAAACCATCCGGCCGACCCGCATCATAGAGTATCGGCTGAAATCCAGATCCGAAATCAATTTCAAATATCAGAAAATCTGGATGACTCCCGCCCCCCTCAAGTGTCGCAGGCACAAAGTAATCGAACGAGAACACCAAATCCTGAGTGGCATCTGGGATGGTCACGTAATTTGTTAAGGTAAGCTTCCTAGCACTGTCACCCTGACGCATAAAGAGGCTATTCGAATTCGACACAGAATAGCTATCCGCTACATAAATAAGAGTTGAGGAGTTGCGGCTCCAAGCAGCGGGAGCGCCCCCCACAGTATCGCTGTCGAAGTCATCAAAGAAAATCGATGCATTGAGGGAAGTGACAACAGAGAGTAGTGACACGCAATAAGCGGTCGCAAGGCGATGGGACATCGTTTTCTTCATAATCAAGCTAGGGGCCATTGATTTGATCGCGCGAAAGGAGGGGTAACCAATCGCGCATGGTGAGCAGTAGTCAGGTCTTATTGGGAATCATCATTGTAACAATATTCAATTGACTTAGTCAATCAAATTGACACCTTCCGTTTCTCCCCAGCACTTGAAGCATTAGTCACGCAGCAGCAGCGCAGTACGCCATTCAACACTCATGTCAGAATTATCCTCAAAACCCGCCAAGGCGATCACGAGTAGTTCCAAGCATCACTTCTTTGGATACTATGACAAATCATGTTGGGACGCCTCACAGCGTTGGGTGCTCGGTCAAGAATCAATGTTCATGGACCGTGCTCCAAATGCAGGCGACACCATCACCATCGGAGTGATTGACACGCACAATAAAAATGCGTGGCGACCGCTAACCCAAACAAGTGCTTGGAACTGGCAACAAGGATGCATGCTACAATGGCTGGGAGACGGCACTGAGATTATATTCAACGACATTGGTCCTGACGGATTCTACGCACGTATCATTAACATTGAGACAGAAGCAGAGCGAAAACTCTCGCGCCCGATCTACGCAGTGAACCGTCAAGGAACGCACGCCGTTTCGCTTAATTTCTCTCGACTGCAGAACCAAAGACCAGGTTATGGCTATGCTGGAATTCCCGATAAATGGGAAGCGGTTGCCACGCCGACTGATGATGGCCTGTACTCATTGGATCTACAGACGGGTGCCTCCGAGCTCATACTCAGTCTTGCAGATGCGGCCAACTTCCAGCGAATGCCAGAATTCGAAGGAAAACTCCACCGCTTCAATCACATTCAGTTCAGCACTAATGAACAACGCTTTGCGTTTTTGCACCGCTACAAGACGCCCGACGAAGAAGTCGGACGCACCCGCCTCATGACCATGAACCTAGATGGCAGTGAATTACGCTGCCTCTCCGACCACGGATTCGTCTCCCACTATGATTGGCAAGCGGATAAAGCGGTTTTGGCATGGTCCGGGCGCCACGGAATCGGTGATCGCTATTTTCTTTTTGAGGATAAGATCGGAGGCGACATTCAAATCATCGGCGGAGAGCGATTCAAAACCGACGGCCATTGCTCGTTCTCCCCGGACGGTCAGTATATGCTAACAGACTCCTACCCAGACGAAACCGACCACCGAAGCCTCTTACTTTATCATATTGAACGCGATGAACTCACGACCTTAGGACGCTTCTACTCCCCGCCGATGGAATGGCAAATACGCTGCGACCTTCATCCCCGCTGGAATCGAGACGGCACACAAGTCTGCATTGACTCGATTCACGAAGGTCATCGCCAAATGTATGTGCTGAGCATTTAATCACGCAGTTCTAGCCACTGGTAACACACGCGATATTTTTTCGAATCGCACAGAAAATCGGCGAACTCGTTGCGACCGCCGGCCCCTCCCCATCATTCAGGCACAAAAAAAATCCCCTCCCAGTGGCAAGCACGGGAAGGGGATGGACTAGAATAATGAGGCTAGGCGTGCCGACGTTTGCAAGCGACTAACAAGGTGCTCAGCCCCAACAAGATCGCAAACTGCGATGGCTCAGGAACCGTAGCCACACTGATATTGTCGAGGTATGCATCTTCATCATTCGTCGAACCACTCCAAACAAATCGCAATTTGAATGAACTGGCCGATAAAGTATCGGAATAATAGGCCGACGGAACAATCACCGAATAGCTTTGAAAATCACCTGGGGTCGCAGTCCCACCTGCGCTGGCAAGTGTGATCTGAGTTCCCGTATACTCACTAGTCTGCGCAAAGCCATCAGCGATGCCTGCATCTTTCAAGATCGGCTCAAATCCACTCCCAAAATCAATACTGAAAACAAGACTATCTGCCGCTTCAACGGAGGCGACTCCAGCAAAAAAATCAAAGGAGAACTCCAAGTCCTGACTTACATCAGGTATTGTCACGGCATCTGTCAGTGTTATAGTACGGCTGCCATCCCGCATGAAAAGACTATTCGAAGAAGACGCTGAATAGTCATCAGTTACATAAATAAGAGATGAATTACTTCTCGCCCAACCAGTGGGAGCCCCCCCATCGGCGATACTATCGAAATCATCAAAGAAAATCGACGCGTCCAGGGAAGCAATAGTGAGAAGGGAAGTTAGGGGTAGGTATATGTATTTAAGGTTCATAACAATTTTTAAACATTAACAAGCTGGCTTAGTCAATAAGTTTTTAACTTACGAATCTGGCGTTAATCATCTTAGAGCAATCAGACCACCTGATAAAATCAGCCATATGAAAATCACCCGCAAGCGATGCGTCCACTTCGGTAAGTTCGAGCATCGACTGCACCTTCGCCTCCCTACAAAAGCTTTCGGTCACTCTATCAGTTACAGCGATCGCACCTATTCCAAATCTAACTGGGGTTGTAATGTCTGATAATACACACGCCTGACTTTCAACTCTTCAGCTCTTTTGGGGTCCTCAATAATAAAAACCATTCCACTACGTCCAGAGCGATAAGGCCATTGTGTTTTATAGACCAGCTTCCAGCCCGGATCCTCGTCAGTTTTTGACTCTAGCGCAAACATGACACCAAAATTCGGCTTATCAAGGATTGGCGCATTTGAGACTGAAGAGGCTCCAGGCTGGAGCATGATACGTTCATCCTTAAGCTGAGCAATTAACCTATGCTCGGTCATGTTGAACAACTTATATATATCCGTTCCATTCTCGCTCGCTCCTGTCTCGACGGGAACGACACGGTATTGAATCGGCTCATCATGAAGCTTCATAAACAAAAGCAATGTGTCATTTGAATTTCCCTCAAACTTAACGGAGGCGACTGGTATTCGGGTCGGGAGCCCTTCTTCATCTAAAGGACCGTCACGATAAAAAACAAGTGGCACTTCCAAGACCACCTTATGCACAGGAGTCGGAGTTCCGTTATAAATGGTAAGATCCACCCGCTCACCTTGATTCATGTAAAAGACATCCTTAATTGTCTTATCCCAACTTAACATCGAGAAAGCCACATTCACTGGTTCACCGACTTGAGCGCATAGCCCATGAACTGAAATTAAAATTAACAGAAAAACACGTTTCATATAAGATATTCTCACCGCTTTGATTGGATTAGATTTCATCTTCACTCAACCACCTAAAGCTGACGACTTCAAATCGTCGTCCAAAATCACTAGCTGAACTGGGTTCAAATGCATCATCCTCATCAGGCTCAACAGGGGCGACTGAGCGACGCACAACTGCTTCGCACCAAACTTGAGCGATTTGCTTTCCAGTAACTGGATCGAACGAATCTCCATACGAGCGAATTAAAAAAGTATCACCACGGACTGTCATGACAGGAGCGAGTCGCTGCAGCAAATCTGCCTGTAAAACGTATCCCGGAAAGCCAGCAGCTTGAAAATTAGTCTCCCCAAACACATCATAAAACCCGGGGTCTGTAAGACTATTATCGGCACTGGCCGTGTAAGCACCAATCCGTTCTGCCCGATTCAAACCAAGTTCAGGATCGTCCAAAGCAGCCTGCAAAGCACCCATTTTACCTTCGGCACTGACTTCAACTTTTCGATTTACAAAATCTGCAAAAGATAGAAAGGGACCGCGCAGTTTTACCTGATCAACAATAGCTTGAGCCAAGTCGTAAACCTCTTCCTTCGTAAGCTCCCGCACCCCTTTCCAGAAATTCTCCTGGCCTGACAATCCGTCTAATCTGACCTTACCATGGTAGGGCCAACTGAAGCGAGAAACGACGATTCCCCCATCCTCTTTCAAATAAGGGTTTCCTTGCCCATGTGCGTAAACAGGAACAGTTTGCTGGCTCAAACCTGCAAGAAAAGCAGTCCAAGCCTCCACGGATGTTGAGTTTACATTAAACGCTCCATCGACCTCCAGGTAGCCAGCCATATGATGAAACAAATCATCGGAATCTGGATCACTATAACTGCCACGACTATCCAAAAGCTCTTTGTTCAGCTCTTCAACATCATCACTATAACGATAACGACGATTCTGAAAAGGGACTGGCAAGGTCTTACCTCCTGCAATTTCACTATTGGTCATTGTGACATCAGGCGCCTCACCTGCTTTAAAGGCCTTCAATTGCTCCGACGCAACCTCCTCCTTCGGATCTAATTGAACTACACCGGAAAAAAAATAGCGATCCCACAACTTATCGTTAACCAAATAGGAAGTGTCAAAAATCTTAAAATTCTCATGCTCGACCGTGAAATCGTCATCTCTATTGTTGTATATTCGAGCTTTATGGCTGCTCGAACTAGTATCATCCAATGGAATACGAATATTCGCATATGAGTTACCGACCATATAGGTTGGGTCGAAATTATACCGCCCCAAATTAGCATGTTGCAAATTCCCCAAAGAATAAAGTGGCGCACGTGGGCGATCAAAAAGGATCACTTGAGATTCTCCTGCATTAGCAATTGAATTGCCCCAAAAACCATTGGCTCGATCAAAGTCTTCTACGAATAATGATGTATCATCACCCGAGTTAAAGAGACCATATTGATCGGGATTGTAAGTCGTGAACATGCTCAACAAAGGATAACCAATTCCCTCATCAAAACCGTCCCACTCCACGTTGGCATTAATGGCACGAATATTTGAGTCAATCAGATGTCGCCATGGCAATTCAGTCTCTTCCGTGGTTTTAAACCAATAGCCGACACTCAATACAGAATCCAAAGTCGCCGCATCTGAAAGGGAGCCGAAAGAAACTTCACTTTCAATCACATCTGAAGCCTTGGTAATATCTGGAAACAACTTACCAATGCTTGCTACAGAATTGGAAGATTTACCTGAGAATGAACCCATATTTAAACCTACACCAGATGATTGATCCATCGTAAACTTAATTGAAAAGGGCGTGGCCGGGGCCCCGGGATCTGTTAATGACAGAAGCGCTAATGATTCTGCTTCAGTAAAGCCCCATGACTTCTGCTTTTGGATCGAGTTAACATGATGAGCCCCCTGCTTTCCACGATGGTAAGTAGCCACGCCACTCGCATAAACCCTCCCCTCACTCGCAGTTTCATGGCTCAAGGTAGAGACCATTCCCAAATGACCAGGCACATAAGGACTCAAATAAATAAACGCGTCGCTAACTTCATCAACTGTGCCATCGGACTTGGTATCCAGCGCAATTCCTTTAGCTCCATTTGAACCAGTTACAATTCGATCCGCGGCATAACGAGAGCTTGTCGGATCGATCCCTAAATAACGTGTCTCACCTGGCAATAGAGTGAAATTTGAAATGTAAAAAACTACATTTCCAAATCCGTTATTAGGCATAATTTCGCGCAGTGCAAACTCAACGGGGTCCTGACCATCAATATCAATAGTCACTTTTGGATTCGCGGGCCAACTGATTTTGATTTTCTTGTCATTGTTTGACTCGATCTCAATTGCTACGTTATATGGATTGTAGAGACCGATGATTGGATTAATTAAAAACTCCAAACCATGAGCACCGTTATTCAAGCCTAGGTTTAATTGCAGCCTTGATATAACTGGAGTCAACAAACTGCCGAATTGGTAATTATCAGAAATTGGCGATTTTCGAATGTAAATATTGCCAGGGTAATGCCCCCGATCTTGCGGAACGGTTTGATAAGGCAGACCAGATGACGTCAACGGCGACTGAGTGTATTTAGGATCATAGTGCTGCCAGCCTAAGTATTTAAGGAGACTGCTCGAATCACGTCCAGTATCGATTTCTTGCTCTCGAAAAGGCGTGAAATAAGGGGCTGAAATATCATTAAATGTATACGCTTCCTCCAAATCTATACTAGCTTTGATAGTCAACACATCTTCATGTAGAGTCTCCTTCTTCCATAGATAAGCTCGGCTCCGCCCAGCGGGAAGATACTGACGATAATAAGATCGTAGTATGTTCCAATTAGGCCCCCCAGTCTCCACACCATCAATGGCATTCGCCACCATTACATCATCATCAATAAAATAGAGCGGCTCATCACCGGAACCTGGGCTAGGATCGACGACAAAGTTATCGTCGAAAATTTTCCGATACTCAAAGGCTTGGGTCAAATCTCGCTTCAGTCCTCCGTTCTTCACGTCGACTAGCAACCCCGTAGACCAAGGTGAAAGCGCTCCAAAGTAACGATCCTCGACGATCGTGGACGACTCAGAAGAACTAGACGGTTGCGAGAGCATCACCGTGCTCGCAAGGTCTAGCAGTCGTGATACCTTTGAATCATTTGCTGGATACGACTCCAAATCCTCCAAAACTTCCACTCCCGAACGCTGAGACATAGCAAACGAACTCGATAGTTCCATGAAATGACCACTATCCGCATTTTCATCCACAAGGTTTACACCTGCTTTTGTATTCTCATCCGAGATCCAATAAGCGAAATGCTCCCGTTCCGAATCGGCAGATATAGATTCCTTCATGACTTGAATTTCCTCCCCCGGAGTCACCGAACGATTACGAACCATTGTGACCAGACTATCGGGGGACAGACTGGTTAAATCAGTAGACGGAACTAGATAATTCGCATCAGTATTATCCAAACCTGTATTTCCGCTCACGAGCCATCGCCCCTGCTTAAGTCTCTCTGTCGCACTGAGCCCCTCTAAGTCGCTCGTCGTATCCCAAATACCAACCCATTCTGGTGAAAAAACATCCACTCCAGTGCTCACACCATCACGACCTGGTGAAAAAATAGAAGCACGCGCAGAGACACGCCTGTCTTGCCCTGCCACCTTCTGTAACTCTCCTAAAGCAACCAACATTCCAAGGCGTGCATTCTCCCTCGCTTGATTCTGTGCCATCGAAAAGTTAGCACTCGTCACTTCAACACGAATCAGTGCCGTAACACTCAAGAGTAAAATAAGTATGAACGCCATAAGCGAAAGCGAAATGACAAGTGCAAACCCGCGAGTCGGCGATGGGGAGGCCTGGGAAATCAAAGGCATTGGGGAGGGGGAGTATAACGAGGCTTTAGATTGACCACAATTTGAGACAACTAGATCCAAGGAGAAGCATTTCAATAGGGTAATTTATAATATTTACAGAGCCCCCAAACACTGACTAAGTCAAGTGAAAAATATTGAATACTCTTTGCATACTTTAGTGCAATTGCTCACTGACGAAGAACCACATCACTGAATAACACAATCATGACAATCGCCGCCAAAAACCTCAAAATTGAATCGAAACAACCGGAACAAATAGAACACGCACATTGCACCGCACACGACCTAGCGCCTGGATTGACGGAATTCAAAATAGCCATCCAATTTCAAACAGAAGTCACACCTGCCCCCGTTGCGATAGAATGGCTCATCCCACTGATCGACATCGCAGGTAAGTGGCACCCGCGCATCATGAGCGACCGCTCCATGACCGCCGACTGGTGTCAATACATCCAGAGCTACGCCACGCTAGGTGCACCAGTCTACAGCCTCTTTTCTGAAGGCGGTGAAAACCGCCAAACCTTTGCTCTCTCGGACGCAATCAACCCAATCGAAATCCGTGTTCAAGTCGAAGAAGACACTGCAGAGGTCAAATGTGAGGTGATCTTATTCAATGCCCCGACCGAAGCACTGGGCAGCTATACACTGACTATGCGTATGGACACACGCCCCACCCCGTATCATCAAGCACTGGAGAATGTGGCAAAATGGTGGGAGTCGATGCCCGAGTATAAGCCCGCGTTTGTCCCAGACTCAGCCTTCGAGCCAGTCTATTCAACCTGGTATAGCTTCCATCAAGACCTAAGCGAAAGCTCTATCGAGGAGCAATGCGAGTGGTCAGTAAAGATGGGCTGTAAAACAGTGATCGTCGACGACGGTTGGCAAACCGAAGAAAGTAATAAGGGTTATCAATTCTGCGGTGACTGGGAAATCGCACCGTCAAAGTTCCCCACGTTTAAGGCGCATGTGAAACGCATTCAAAATATGGATATGCGCTACATGCTTTGGTTCTCAGTGCCCTATGCTGGTCGAGAAAGCGTCGCTTGGCAAAACTTCAAAGACCGCATGCTGCCAAAACCGTTTAGAAATGCGGACTGCTTTGACCCTCGCTACCCTAAGGTCCGCCGCTACCTCATTGATTTTTATCGAAAAGCAATCGAAGACTGGAAGCTCGACGGCCTAAAACTCGACTTCGTAGATCAGTTTACTGCCGAGAGAGAAACTGAAAGTGCCGTTGAAAAAACTGACATGCGCTCAGTTCCCGCCGCTGCCGACCGCCTGTTATCAGACATGATGCTCGAACTACAGGCAATCAACCCAAACGTGTTGATCGAGTTTCGCCAAAGCTACATCGGTCCCGCCATGCGGAAATATGGCAACATCTTGCGCGCTCAAGATTGCCCCAACGACGCTCTCAGCAACCGCATCCGCACCATCGATGTGCGACTACTGGCAGGGAACACAGCCGTCCACTCCGACATGATTATGTGGCACCGCGAGGAAACGCCCGAACGCGCCGCTCTACAACTCTGGGCCGCCCTCTTCTCCGTGCCTCAGGTCTCCGTTAAAGATAGTATGATTTCTCTGGAGCAGAACCAAATGCTTCGATTCTTCATGAACTTTTGGCTCAAAAACCGAGACCTACTCGTCAAGGGCGACTTAATCCCACTGATGCCACAATACCTTTACCCTATTGTCTATGCATCCAATGCCACAACACTCCTGGCAGCACTCTATCAGCCCGACCTAATCGTCCCCGTAGCAGATATCGGAACCCGCGCTTTCACTCTAGTCAACGCGACCGAAAGCGAGCGTGTAGTCATCGACCTCGGACAAGTAGCTCAATCCTATACCATCATCACATACGACTGCATGGGAAATACCACGGAGACAATACAGCTCAAAGAGACCTCCGGACTGCAAAAAATTAATGTCTGCCCAGCAGGGATCGCGGAATTCTCACAAACATAGCCTCCTGCGGTGACACTTTATACAAAATCACAGACTTCTGTTGTAGGTTCATCCTACCAGCTAAAGTGACTAAAAATAATGACATCCATCCGGATGGGCATGACACTGTGATTTTTACAATCGTGGACTTTAATCACATTGACACCTGGCCCATACCGGCCGCACTGCGCCTGCAGTTTGGGTCGAACCAACCGAGAGAGCACAGCAAACCCGGCTCAATTCTACGACCGATTTTCCCAACCCTCGGTGCAGAGTTAGGATTGTGATTTTCCAGCTTAAATCCTCACGATCGAAAGCCTACGCAAAGGCCCAGGAAGGTTACGTAACCGTTCTGGGCCTTTTAATCAATTTGCAAGGCATCACCGCTCAACAATATTTTGGTGGTTTGTTCAAGCTCACCTCGGCCCATGCCCGCGGGACATCCCAGCGAGCATACCAAGTGTTAATCGACAACACCACTCATATATGCATCTAGCTGCTATCACGCTTTCCCCACTCGACTGGTCCTTCTTGATCGGGTTCCTCGTCATCGCCCTAGGCATTGGTGCTTACGTAGCCAAGAAATCAGGCTCGAGCTCCTCGGAGTTCTTTCTGTCCGGACGTCACATGCCTTGGTGGTTGCTTGGTTTTTCCATGGTGGCGACCACCTTCTCCACCGATACGCCGAACTTGGTAACTGACCTGATCCGTAAAAATGGCGTCGCCGGCAACTGGGCTTGGTGGGCCTTCTTGATTACGGGTGTCGTCACGGTTTTCTTCTATGCTAAGCTCTGGCGTCGAACAGGTGTCTTGACCGACTTGGAGCTCTACGAAAAACGTTATAGCGGACCTGCCGCCTCGTTCCTGCGCGGCTTCCGCGCGATCTATCTGGGTGTAATCGTCAACATTTTCATCATGGCTGCCGTCTCTCTGGCAGCGATCAAGATCGGCGAAACGATGCTCGGCTGGAATCAATACCAATCTGTCATCATCGCAATGGTGGTCACCGTGATCTTCTCATCCTTGGGTGGATTCAGAGGCGTGATCCTGACCGACTTCATTCTCTTCATCATTGCAATGGTGGGCTCCTTCGGCGCCGCGTATTTTGCGGTAACACATGAAGCCGTCGGCGGCTTGGCAAATCTCTTCGCGCACGAAAATGTCTCGGACAAACTATCACTATTTTTACCTGCAGGAGAAAGTGGCTTCGCTGCCTTTGCCGGCTTACTCATGGTGCCCTTACTCGTGCAATGGTGGAGCACTTGGTATCCGGGCTCCGAACCCGGCGGCGGTGGCTACATGGCGCAGCGCATGCTCGCGGCAAAGAACGAAAACCATGCCGTGGGCTCGGTGTTATTCTTCCAGATCGCTCACTATGCGATCCGTCCTTGGCCGTGGATTCTCGTGGCGCTCGCGTCGCTGGTCATCTACCCAACTGTTGGCGATATTCAAGCGGCCTTCCCTGAAGCCACCAACGTCGCCAACGATAGCGGTTACTCCGCCATGCTGGTATTTTTGCCGCACGGTTGGTTGGGCTTGGTGCTGACATCGCTCATCGCCGCATACATGTCGACCATCTCCACCCACCTCAACTGGGGCGCATCGTATGTGGTCAACGACTTCTGGAAAGTTTATGTCGAACCGGACGCCAGCGAGCGCAAACTGGTCTGGGTGGCGCGTCTGGCGACCGTCATCATGATGGTGCTGGCCGCAATCGTAGCCTTCAATTTGGACAGTGCCGCGAAAGCCTTTAACGTGCTGGTAGGGCTCGGCGCTGGAACCGGCAGTGTGCTAATGGCGCGTTGGTTTTGGTGGCGTGTCAATGCGTGGTCGGAAATCGTTGCCGTCATTGCGGCAGCCCTGGTTGCGATCTTCTTCAACTTTACCAGCATGGGCCTCGCGTGGTCGGAATCGTTGGGCACTTGGGGCATCGCAGTTCAGGTGGCCATCGTCACACTCGCTTGGGTGGGCGCCACACTAGCGACCGCACCGACCGATCTCGCCACTTTGAAAAGCTTCATCGAACTCGCCAATCCAGGGGGTCTCGGCTGGAAGCATGTGAAGAAAGAAATCGAGGACAAAGGCGAGACATTCAACATCACAGCGGAGCCGATCAATTTCCCGATCGCACTACTGGCAACACTCGCTGGCTGCTTCCTGGTCTATGGCCTTCTGTTTGCGACGGGCTATTTCCTCTACACCGACTACTTACTGTTTGGAGTCTGGCTCACTATCGCAATTGTATCGGGCCTCACCGTGAAATTCTGCTGGAGCAAACTGGTAAGCTCAAGTTCGTAGGAATAGAGTGCTCTTCGGCGAGTATCGGGAGATGATTCGTATCGAAAAATTAATTACCAGCGTCGTCGGTTGCCGAAGTCGACAACCGACGACGCTGGTAAACTGGCAGGACAAACAAACGCCTGCGCTCTATTCGTATTCCCACTTGTGCAGCCACGGATCATTGGTTTCAGCCTGAAACTTTTTGATTTTCGCGCAGAAGGACTCCACGAGCTCTTGGTATTCTGGCTGGTCGGCCAAATTGGTCAGCTCGCCCGGATCAGCCTCTAGATCGTAGAGTTCAAAACAAGGGCGGTGCAAATAATCGGCTACCCGACGCTCACCGAAGCAGCCGTCTTCAACTCCACGAAATGGCGACCAGGTGGCCGAATCCCATAGATCGCTGGCAAAGGAAAATGTGAGCGGGTGCGCCACGTTCCAGATGAATTTGTGCTTATGTGAACGCACCACACGCATCGGATAGTAGTTGGTGATTTCGTGAAAGGTATGCGATGCGTAGATCTCTCTGCGGGTCCAATCAGCTGGCCGATTCTCCAACAGCGCACGGAATGACTGACCAAACATGGGTTCGGATTTTTCGACGATTCCGGCATAATCCAAAATCGTCGGTGCGATGTCATACCAGGCGATCAAGCCATCTTGCTCAACACCACCTTGCTCTTGGGCTGGCGACTTTATGATACAGGGCAACTGCATCCCCGGATCATAGAGCGTCGTCTTACTGCCAGGAAAGGCTGCGCCATTGTCCGCGAGATACACAATCAGCGTATTATCATAGACCCCTTGCTCTTTGAGCACTTCCATTAAGCGCCCCACTCCACGGTCCAGTCGGCTGATGCTCTGATAATACTGCGCCAGTTCCGCTCGCGTGTGCTCGTTATCCGGTAACCACGACGGCACGATCACCTCCGCCTCGTCGTAGACTTGTTCCTCATCGCCCGGAAAGGATTCGTCTGGGTTGCCAAAATCATTGGGTTTTAGCGAATGCCCCGACTTGGAATTGCCCGTCCGGTGCGGATTGTAACTGCACCAGTAGAGGAAGAACGGTGAATCCTCGCCGACAAAGTCGGTGCAGGCCTCTGCCATGCGCACATCGTCTCTGAGATAAGTATGCTCACCGAGTTGCGTCTGGAAGGGGTAAACGGACTCTGGGGCGAAATGCTTTTTACCAATGCAGCCCGTTCGGTAGCCCGCCTCATTCAAGAGGCGCGGCAAAGTCACCACATCATCAAAACAGGCAAAGTGATGCTGTCCATGCGTGTGCCCATAAGTACCGTTGCTATGGTTATGATTCCCCGTCAGCATTGCAGAACGACTCGCCGCACACGAAGGTGTCGTACAGAAGGCTTGGTTAAATAGCACCCCTTCGGCAGCTAGGCGATCTAGATGAGGAGTCTGGATGACGGGATTGCCGTAGCAGCCTAAGGCTTCGCGGCCATGGTCATCGGAGACAATGAATACAATATTCGGAGGTATATTTTGCATAATAAAAAAACAGCAAGCTAAAGCAGTACCTACGCACTGATGCTCAATTAGACATCGTCGCGATCCAACCAACGGAAGGAGACGATCTTAAACTTCCGCGCCTGATAATTCGCGTCAGGCGTCCACTTGTCCGCGGCTGGCACGACGGCCTCTGTGGCGCGTTGGACAATGGCTTCGCACCATGCTTCAGTCTTGTTACCTGAAACGGGATCGATCGTCTCACCGTAGGCCCGAATCTTAAAGGTGTCGGACCTCACCGACATGTATGGTGCCAAGGCCTGAAACAGATCCCCTTGCGTCAAGTAATTGGGTGACGAAGCTGCCATATCAACCTTCAAACCTGTGTTTTGAAAACCGCCAGCATCGGGACCAACAAATGCACTACCATCCGTCTGCTGCCCCTCGTTAAACTGCACACCAGTTAACAAGGAGCCATTCAAATTGGCTTTTTCAATTGCCGTTTGCAAAATTCCATATTGCGACGAATCTGCCACCGACGACGAACTCGAAAGAATATCCGAATTTGTTGTGACTGCCAAATCGCGGTTGATAAATTCCGCCATACTCAGCGACGGCCTTGGCTCAGACCCACCGGATCGCTGACCGCGGTCGGCTGCGCGACGTTTAATTTCCGCGACAAGCTCTGTGGCCAAGGAGTCGATTTGCGCCTCTGTCAGTTTCATAAAGCGCGACCAGCTATCCGCATTCTTCCAATCGGTAGAACCTTTCAAAAGCCCTTCCCCTGCAGGCAGCGACGTTCTTAAAAATGCCGTTTCAGTCGTGCTCACGTTGGTATCCGCCACACTACCATTGCTTGCATTGACGTATTTAATCTCAGCCAAATCGCGCATGGAGCTCAAGAAAGCCTTCCATGCTTCAACTGAAGTAGAGTTCACATTAAACATGCCATCGACCTGAAGATAGGCGGCGTTCTTCTGGTAATCGGAGAGCACTGCGGCGCCCACGCTACCATCTTCCTCCGGAACGACTTCCATCCGGCTGTTGCTGAGTGTGGTATCTCCGCCGACAATGCGGCTCAGCACCCCCGAAACTGAATTAGAGCTGCTGTCGGGCGCGATGGAAGAGAAATAATAAGCATCTAAAAGAGCAGAATTCAGTGCATAGGAGAAATCGATCTGCCCGACTGTAGTGCTTACATACCGATCACTATCATAATAGGCAGCCGAATTTCCTACAGATGGGGACTGGAAGGAATTGCCGATCGCGAGTGACGGCATGCTGTCATTATAAGCCAAACTAGCATGTCGAAGTGCTCCTAGCGAATGTAAGGGGACCGTCGGAATCTCCAAAAATGAAACATACTCGGAGCCCCCTCCATCATGATAGGCTCCGTAGTAACCGTTGCCATCACCGCTCATATCCGGCAGTACATTCGACGGATTCGTGGCCGACGAAGCATCGGTGTAGTAATCAACAAAATGATAACTAGGCCCGATGAGGTGAAAGGCGCCCCCCGTCGTATACTGCGACGAACTCATCGCAGTAGGGCTCCCGAGTAGAAAGCTCGGGAAGGAACTAACAGAATCTGGATCAGTCAATCCATCATCAAAGCCGATATGCATAGACGGGAAGAATGCGGGCTTAACAAAGGTGTCTGATAGCAAGAAATAATGAGGCGTTCCGGTCAATATGTCAGCTTGCGCATAAGTAGGCGCTTTGTCTTCATCCTGCATGTCTCCGGGTGAAAAAGAAGCCATTGCGAGATTTCCATAGTCTCCGCCCTGGGCAACCAATTTATGAGTATCGAAAAAATCTATTTTACTCTGTATTTCGTTATCTAAATAGAGAGCAAAAGAGCCACTATTAAAAAACTCCAAATAGGGTTGGTAATCAACGCCAGTGGGAATCGGATCGGCTTGAAAGTGAGCAGGCAGCCCCAGCGCAATGCCCGCATTCAGTAGACCTGTGCCTGCACTCAACGGCTCTAAATCAATCTCTCGAGAGGACCACGGCAACACACCACTCCCACCAGCTGGTAAGAAAAAGATCGTTTGTCCAGGTAGGAAAGTGACATCGGCTCTCCCGCCTCCACCTTTCAGATTCAATTTGAGGCCCTGCCCACCATTAATACCCGAACCCACAATATCTTTCAATTGAGTCACAGGTTCACCGACATAACGACGTATTTCACAACGTCCTTGCAGGTGATTCCAGTCAACATGCGCATCGCTGATCTTGATACTTATATTGTAAGGATTGTGCAATCCTACAACTGGAAGCATGATAAACTCAACCTGATCGGAACCGACCGGCTCGATACTAAATGCCAGTAACACTCGACTGATGTAAGGCCGATACGATGCTTGAACAATACGCGGATACCTCGCGCCTGATGAACTGAACTGATCCGTCAATGGGTCGAGTGCATATATACCACGGACGGCTCCCATATACGGTGCGTTTTCGTCACCACTACTAGGATTTGGAGAGATCCCGACCGCATCTAAAAGCGGCGTCGAACTCACCGACTGCACCGATTTGTATTGGCGATAATAGTCGCGCAACAAATGCCAAGCGGGCCCGTAGAATTTATTCTCACCTGGAGTCCACGAACCAAAGCTTGGCTGATTAATCCAAAAAATCGGAGTCACATCCGGCCCACCATGTGCATTTTCTAAAGTTTCCGCATTCGTCTGAGTATAACTATCTAGCACATTATAAACGAGTTCATTGCGATTGCCCCCCTCTCCCGTCGTCTCGAAGTCACTGTCGTCCATCTCGAACAGCAAGGACAGATCGCGCTTGAAGCCTCCGTGCTTCACATCTGTCATCAAGCCCTTCGACCATACGGTCGTATCATGAAAGCGCTTGCTCACGTCAGTGTTCGAAGGACCGTTTTGAATCAATTCAATATGATCCGCATCAATGATCCTTTGAAGTTTCGGATCGTCGAGCTGTAAGGCGTCGTATGCCTCGATCGCGGTCGTCCCCATGCGCTGAGCCGAAGTCGTGCGAAAGCGTGCTTTTTCGAATGCACTTAAATAACTGTCAGAACTTGAATCGATTTCATAAGGGTCTATAATATTAACCTTGGCCTTCGCCCCTTCATCACCGACCCACCAAGCATAATTGCCGACCGTGTGGTTACCCAGCCCAGGCACTGATTTTTTTTCTGCAATAACACCATTCATCGTGTTGGGGTAATTCACATCTTGAGTCGTGCTACCTGCCCCGACGAGAACTGCATAGTCACTGGAGGAACTGGTGTATTGTGGCGCAGTATACACGATCGGCACCGCGTTCTCGACGAAGTCGGCTGCTTCAGTTTCCGTCTCATCGGCACGCGACACTAGCCATTCAAGAAACTGTCCATTCGAAGTCACGGGATTGCCGTCAGTATCACTCGCTGCATCCGGTAGATTTTGCCAGACCCCCAAGTAATGCTCCGTGCCAACGACAGGCTTTTCCCAGAGGGCCCCCGTTGCGGTCACGCGTTGATCGGGACCGACCGTTTGTTGTAATTTACCGATCGCTTCAAGCACACCCAAGTATGCATTCTGCCTAGCTGACACAACATTCTGACTCGTTTGCGACGTCGCAGACTCGACCCGAACTAAGGTCGTAATTGTGAGCATCAACACCAGCACGAACGCCATTAATCCAAGCGCAATAACTAGTGCGAAACCTTTCTTTGACTTATATTTCATATACTGGTTTAGGCTATAAAAGCAGCTTTAATAGTTGGCTGATAAAACAGGATATTGTGCAGCAGCATAATAAAAATACGCGCATCCGTTGCGAATTCGACCTCCAAGTGGACTCTATATAGCTTACGTAACTCTTAAGTCTTGCAATGCTATTTGACTAATCGGCTGCAGAAAAGGATAACAAGCATCAAGGAGGTAACACCCCATGCAACATAACATTTTACATCTACTCGCGCTAGGACTGATCACTTTCTTGGGCACCGCAGGCTTCACTCAAGCTCAAGAAAGCATTGTTTCGGTCGATTTCACCGCGTTGTCACCAGCGGCGAGGCTAAACGAAGTCTATTACGTCAGCGAAGGTAAGCTCCAGAAATTCAACATCCCCAGTAGAAAGCGTTCCCATCTACAACACTATGTAGGCCCTCCAACGCTGACATTTTTTCAGATCGCCAACGGGGATTTGGCCAACCCCAAAGCGCGAACCTTAGTAGGGAGGATTCAACTAGACCCAACGATGGATTTCCCGCTGCTCGTCTTTCTACCTCCCGTCGAAGATGATGCGATGGGCATTCTAGCAATGGAGGATTCTTATAAAGAATTCGGTGGACAATCGATGCGATTCCTAAATTTCACCGACAGCCCAATGGGTATCTTCCTCGGTGAAGAAGCCGACGAGCGCATACTATTAGCACCGCATGGGTATGATAATTTCACCTTTCCTAAAGGCTCCCCAAATCTCCGAACACGTATTGCCATCGCCGAAGAAGGGCGCGCGGAAAAAAGCCTAGATACACGCTTATTTTCGAATGAGGTCATGCGCTCGATCTATGTGATCGAACGTATCCGAAAGGACTCTTACGCAGTGCGCTTACACTGCATTACAGATACAGTCGATAGTGCGGCAAAGTGGCAAGACAAGCCCGACATTTAAACGTCTGATCGGGCAAATATCGCTGCTGCACTCAAAAATTCAGCGCGTGCGTGCGTTCACGCAGATAGCCCTGATGCAACCGCTCGCACCGTCACCATAATGCCAACCTCGGCCTCGAAGCCTTGAGCTGATTGTCCCGCTACACATGAATCACTGCCTGAAGTTCATCGCACGCACCCTCTTCATGGCCACGTATCTACCTGCAGTGTGGGCCCCAGTGAATGCAACCGACTTGTCGAAGAAAAGTGTATTTACCGATGGCTATCCACACTTAGTGGCTTTCCGAGGTGAAGGGATTCGTCCGATCCATCGAAACTATGAAGTGTGGAGCGAGGCGCTGGAAGGCTATGACGTCGTCATTCGTAAGTTTTGGAATGAAGAGTTGCAGATCGATCCTCGCAGCGTCGAATGGGCACAACGCCACATGGCAGCCCATCCAGAAATGCTCTTCCTCTGGCACTTGAACGCGGAATCGCGCGCCACTCACGAGCACTCTGCAGTGCAGGAGCGCTACTTCCCCGGCCATTGGGCGCTCTACACCGGCACTACGAGCAAGGAACCACTCACAAAGCAAACCGACTCGTTCGAAGTGAAGGATGCCAGACGCTTCGATATGAAAGGCTACATCGATCGCAGGTCCAATCAATGGCATTCGCAGGATCTGGTGATCGTCGAACGCCGCGCCAACGGCACTTTTAATTGGGCGAAATGTGAATACGCTCAATTACTTTCGGTCGACAACAGTTCCGGCCGAATCAGTGTGCGGCGCGGTGCCTATGGATCGACGCCACAAGAGTATGGCACGAGTGAAGTTTATATCGCACCCATCGTCGGCGTCGTCTGGGCAGGAAACGTCACCTGGTTCTACAATCATTCCACCACCTGCCCGCAGGATGCCAACGGGAAGACGGCTTCGGATCATTTTGTCGACGAGATCCTTGAGAAATTACATCCGCAAACAGGCGACCTGCGTGGCTTCGACGGCATTGCCTTTGACGTGACTTACTGGAACGCCCGCCGGAGGAACATGGACGTGAACGCCGATGGCATCGCCGACAACGGTGTGATCGAAGGAAAGAACCTCTGGCAAGCAGGCATGATCGACTGGACACGAAAACTGCGCCAACAAGTGGGTGACGAGTTCATCATCGTGGGCGATAGCGGCTTCGACAAGCATCAGCGCGCGGTCGGCCTTTACAACGGAATGGAGTCCGAAGGCTTCCCCTTCCACCACGATGCCTACCGCGGATTTTCCACGCCGATCAACCATTTCGCCTATTGGAAAGCCTTCGGCGATGTGCCTTACGTTTTCAACTTTGCCGCGCTTAAGATCGAGCTGGAACAAGATCGTCCCTTCGCGCAGCAATACGCCCGCTTCGCCTTGGGCACGCTCACTTGCTTGGAGGTTTTCGCGACGCACTTTTCTGACAAGAAAGGCAATCTCTTGGACGAATATATCGCCGGCAAACGCAAGACCCCCCATTGGCTTGGCAAAGCAACCAGCCCACTGCTGCGCTTAGATGAGATGCAACAAGACCTGTTGTATGACACAGGCGTGGAATGGAGTGATCTCTTGCTCTCGCGTCTCACAGTCGATAACGGTCGCTTACAAAAACGCGGCGGCTCTCTGCAGATCGAAGGCACAGATCAGGAATCGACCAGCCCCATTACAGTCACCATACCCAATATCCCACGTCCCCACGGCGACATTGTCGTATCCTTCGAGGCCAAGAGTCTAGCACCCCTCGCCCCGACACTTGCCGACACCCGCTTTCCGCGCAAGGTCTCCGTCCAAGTCGACGGCCTGCCCGAATACAAACAAGCGGTGCGCAACAACGCGTTTTTTAATCCACTGGAAGGAGTCTTCGGGCAAGCAGGCTTCCTGCAACAGAAGTTCTACTTCCGCGATCTGCACTTAGGCCAAGGTGATACGATTACGATCCATCTAAAATTCGAAAACCAAGGCCCGCTCGAAATTCGGAATCTACGAATCCACAACGGCGCACAACTCTTAGCACGCGAGTTCGAAAATGGAGTCATCCTCGTCAACCCGTCCTTCCATGAGCAGACCTTCGACTTAAAGCAGCTCTTCACCGATTATAGTGGACACTTCAAACGTATCGACGGCGTATCCAGCCACAACGACGGTCAGCAGATCCAGACCCCGTCACGGATGGTCGTCCCATCGATCGACGCAGTGTTTTTGGAAAAATAGAGGCACGCTCTGCGCGTCGAAATCGGTTCCCGATTCCGCTACATCATTCGTAGCGGAACGAGGAACTCGTTTCGTCCAGAGGTGCGCCCCCCAGCGGTTTCGAGCCGGCGCGAATCACGCCGCTAAGCTGACGCTCGAAATCGGTTCCCGATTCCGCTACATGATTCGTAGCTGAACCCCGCTACGCTCTTCGAGCTACGCAGGCCGCAGCAAGGAACTCGTTTCGTCCTGCTGCAAGTCACGCCGTCTTACGAACGCTTCAATCGAAACACACGGGCCATTCGCTTCTCTGGAAGCGTCACAGATAGCGTGGAAGTATTCTGCGCCCAACTCGCCGCAACTGGGCGCTCCTTTGGATACACGCATTCGACTTCAACAGAACCTGCTTCCAGTTCATCAAACGCGAGCGGCAATTCAACCGTCGCTTCTTCACCGTCAAAGCGCCAAATCGAAAGAAGAATCTCGCCCTCCCACATCAAGCCGAAGGCGCCCCAAGCACTGTCGTGTTGAACAAGCCCCAAGGGCCAAATCAATTGCGCCTGCGGGATGCGCTCGCGATAGCTTTTGTAGCATTCGACAGCTTCGCGGATCAGCTCTAAACGCACACCATCCATGGTCTGCATTTGCCCACTCAAATAAATGCGCCAGCTCATCGCGCTCACCATGTTCATGATCACTGACTCCTCGGTCGAATCCATTAACGGATACGCCCAAACACCTGCCTGTTCCGGACAAACCGATGCGCCGCTGTTGATCGAGATACGTGCATTCATCAAATAATTTTGATTATCCGTGGTCGAGGAAGTCGTATGCAAATCCATCAATCCATAAGTCAGGCGCATGCCACCTGAGCTACAGTTCTCGATAATTAAATTCGGATATTTGGCAAAGACGCCCTCCAACCAGGCTCGATAAGCACGTTGATGCCCAAGCAATCCGTCGCCGAAACTGTCGGCCTCCACTTCCGTGCCCGGACCAATCTCGATGTTATAGTCCATCTTAATGAAGCTGCATCCATACTGCTCCACCACGCGCTGCACCACTTGGTCAGCGTGCTCAACCACCTTTGGATGTCTAAAATCCAGCTGCAGCGAATCATGATCCAGCACCCGCTTCCCATGTCGCATAAAGAAACACTCGTCGGGCCACTCCGCAGCCAAACGGCAATTGATGCCCATCCGTTCAATTTCCAACCAAAGTCCAGGCTCCATGCCTTGGCTGCGAATATAATCAAGAGGCTCTTCGATGCCTCCAGGGAAACGTTCTTTGGATGGCAACCATTCGCCGACACCTGCCCACCAAGGACCATCGTCATACCAGCCCGCATCGATCACAAAGTATTCAGCGCCCGCCGCCTTGGCTTTATCGATCAAAGGCAAAAGCTTTTCGGTAGTCGGATCGCCCATCAGGCAATTCATGTAATCATTAAAGATTACGGGCAGCTTCACATTATCAAAATGCGGACGTCGAGAGACTCGACGGTAGTCGTTCATGTGATTAAACGCTTGGTCCGCGCCATCTGAGCAAGCGCCCACCGCAACGGGGATCGAAGTAAATGATTCGTTTGGCTGCAGTTGCTTCCACCATTGATTCTCACGCTCAGTCGGACCGCTCAGATGTAAGTATAACTGGCTGGCGATGTCGCCGACCTCCCAATGCCAAGAGGCGTGGCTTTCAATTTGCCAAAACAATGTATGGCCACACTGAGGCGCTTCAAAAATCCCCATCGGCAACAATTCCTTCGCTGCCCACGTTCCCGTGTTACTGGCGCCAATACTCTTCATTGAAAAGCCCTGCTCGCTCATCGGCGTCAATCCTAAGTCAGCTAGCGAATGGCGACGCCACTGAAATTCAGACTTCCATGAATTATGCGGCATGTTCAAATACGTATCCGTCATCACATCCGCGCCTTGCTCCTTCGAAATACCGGCCAGCGCAAACGAGGTCACATATTCGAGGCCCACTGAATCGTTGCTCGTATTGGTCACTTCTGTCCAGCAGCGAGCGATCGGAATACCGTCGAAAAATTGTAGATGGCTCACGATGTGCAACAAGTCGGACGCCTGCTCAATCTCCAGTTTTCGCCCCGTATCGTTACGGTAATCACGATGCGTTTCATAGCGCGGAATACCGCCGCCGCAATTAGAGCCCGTGTGCTTACCACCATGGTGGTCATGCTGATTTTCACCCGAGCAATGCACTTCAACCAAGGTGTATCTGCGGCGTAAACGCTCCTCCTCCGAAACCGTTGAGCTGTCAAAAGGCAGTGATGAAAAGTGCAACAAACGAGCCGCACCATCGGCCCCTTTTTCTAGAACCACCTGCAAGCCGTTTTCAACGATGTCTAAAATTAAATTCGATTCCATATAAATATCTGATTGGGGAGATCGCCCCTTTTTTAAATAGCAACAGTCGCGACGATGCCTCTAGCGACGCTGAATATTTTCGGTCCGTTCAAACAGGATAGGATCACGATCGTTAGAATCTCCCTCCAAGTGTTTAAACTCATTCCCTTGGAAAACACCGCCATCGAGATCACTCACGATCGCGGCAATATCTCCCGAATATTCCACTGTATTGTCTTCAAAGACTAAACCACTACGGCAGCCGCCGATCAGGATCTGCGCCGCCCGATGCTGGCCAAAATGCGCGCCGAACTTCCCGTTGCGAATGATATTATCACGGACCACTAGGTTCTGATAATACGCGGCCTCGAGCCAGTTGCTGATGTTTGGCGAGAGCTTCAAGGACTCCAAACCGGTGTCTTCGATCAAGTTGCCCGAAATCACGCCGTCACTCGCCTTGGTCAAAATTCCACGCGAGCGATTGTGGCCAATCACATTGTTAATCACGCGAAAGCCGCGTCCCACTCGGTTGGTCGCGCAGATGACCGAAATATCATCGATCGCAACCGCTTTGTCCAAAGTCACCGTCCACGCCGTGCGAACATTCCCGGGCAGGATCAGAGTAAATTTCGACTTCGCCGCATCGATCTTGTCTTGTGGGTAATCAGGCTTACGCGCGACGGACAGTGCAGTCGCCACCGCAATCAACTCACCATTACGCGCCACGACTTCAACCGGATCACCGGGGCGAATGTTGAGCGCATGCTTGGCCAGCACCGTCAACGCCGAGCCTTCGCCCTCGGCGACGATGTGATAATCGCCGCGGATGTTTACACCATCATCGCCCATGTAGCCCGCATAGCATTCTTCGATGGTCGGACCAACTTCTGCGTTGATACTGTGATAGGCATCCCAGTTACTGGAACGCATTCTAGGATAGCCGACCGTCGGGTCGTCTTTCTTACGATCTACCCGGCAACGGTAATATTGTGTGTTACTAGATTCGTCGCCTAAAAAGCTGAAGCAGTTCGAAGCGTAGACAGTGACATTCTCAAAGCGCATATCACGGCACTTACTGGACACGACTGCATGCGGCGCAAAACGACCGCCATCCATACGCTCGCGCTTGGTTTTAACTAACAAGATATCGCCGACTTCGACGAAGTCATCCACGCCGTCCATGTGTTTTTTGCGGTGGATACGCACGGTGCGACCGCCGAGCTTCTCGATACGCTTAATATCATGAAAGGTGCGAAAGCCTGGTTTCAACTCATGGGTATCTGCGCCATAAACTTCCGCACTTTTGGTGGAAAGGTCGTCGATCGGATAGCCCTCGAACACTTCCATTTGAAAATACTCTGGGGTATACTCAGTGATACGGCCCTGTGCATACAGCTTCGGATCATAATCAATGCTCACATTCTTAATGGTCAGGCGCTCGCAGTTAGCGAAATCGAGTGCGCGTGTGCGCTCGGTGCACACCAGTTCAGAACCTTGAAAATCAATTTCGACGTCCTTCACGCCATTCAATTCCAGGTGCGAGAAATTGACCGGAGTTAAACGATAGACGCCTTTAGGAACTTTGATGCGGGTCTCCCCATTCTCAATCGCTTGCGTGATCCAGGCTTGCAGGTCTGGGATCGAGGCAGCACTCGTCGAGCGTTCGATTGTATTTGCCCGACAGGAGCAAAAAAGCGTGATCAATAGGAACTGTATAAAATATTGTTTCATGACTCTGATTAATTCGTTTTCAGCCAACTATCGTCCGCGCCAATACCGATCAAGCCAGTCTTCAGTTGACGCTGAAGCGACTCAAGCAGAGGACTAAACTCCGGGTTCGCGGCCAAGTTGTCCATTTCCAGCGCATCGTGTGAGAGCTGGAACATTTGGATGGGAGCCAAGTCAGGACGTTGCTCTGCTGGCTCTTGATACATCGAAAGCTTCCAACCATCTGGACGAATAACACTCGCCCACAGGACGACTTCTGGCAGCACCGGATTCTGACGGTCGGGCTTATTG
This sequence comes from Thalassobacterium maritimum, assembly GCF_031127805.1. Taxonomy (NCBI): domain Bacteria; kingdom Pseudomonadati; phylum Verrucomicrobiota; class Opitutia; order Puniceicoccales; family Coraliomargaritaceae; genus Thalassobacterium; species Thalassobacterium maritimum. Next base: position 164,014 of record NZ_JARXHW010000003.1, read on the forward strand.
TATTCGATTTGAATGAATTCATTGCGAATTTGCGCCTGCTCACCCGTTAGCAGTGGAAGCATCGAACGACCCATGCCGCCTTCGATCTCTGGAAACTCCACATCGCCCAAATCGGCACAGGTATAGAATATATCCGCAAGACTCACCAGTGCATCATTCTCAGTCCCAGGCTTTGCCAGTTTGGGGTAGCGAATGTAAAACGGCACCTTCGCTGATTCTTCCCATGCATGTCGTTTCCAAGCGAAACCGTGCTCGCCATACATCAAGCCATTATCGCTGGTAAAAATGATCAGAGTGTTATCGAGTTGGCCACTTTGCTCCAGGGCCTCAAACAGAACGCCCATGCCGTCATCAATATCAGTGATCATCTCACAGTATTGCTCATACATTTCGGTGACGATCGGCAGCTTCTTTTTATTCCTAAAGTAACCTTTTGTCATCTCTAGGTTGGGCCGATCTGGAATGCCATATCCGCGATACTTGCCACGATTCCGTTCAGTCATATTCAACGGAGTGTGTGGTGAGAACGGGCTCAGAAACACACAAAACGGCTCATCGGATTCGCCGACAAAGCGTGCAGCTTCGGCAAACAGAATATCCGTTTGATGCCCTTCAAGCACAATGCGCTCACCATCGACCGAATACTGCTGATCCTGATACAAGTAAGTATTCCACCATTCTTCGTGCGACATGCCAGGAGTCCTTTTAGCGGGATCAGGCCCTAGATTGACAAACCAACGATTCCATGCCTGACGCGCCTGATTACGGAATTGGTCGCCTTCATAATATTTACCAATCAAAGCGGTATTGTAACCAGCATCCTTAAAGTGCTGTGGCAAATAACTATTGAAGCTGTCTGGATAGTAAAAATTATCCCGGCGCATATGAACTGTTGAGTATTGCCCCGTAAAGATGGAGGCACGCGAGGGACCACAGACCGGGCTGGTCGCATAGCAATTATTGAAGCGCACGCCTTCGGTGGTAAATCGATCCAGATTCGGAGTGACCATGTAAGGGTGCCCCTCACTCTGCAGCATTCCCATGCGTAAGTCATCGGTCATGATGACGAGTATATTAGGCCGCGTCGCAGAGCCTTCATCCGAGGCGGCGGCCACGCTTCCAGCGACCGCCAGACCAAGCACACATAAAGTTTTCCAGGTTTTCATAATCATCTTAGTCATACTCCCATTTCAAAACCCAAGGGTCTTTTGTCTCTTTTTGAAATTCTTTCAATTGCGCCGAGTAAGCTTTCACCATTTCGGAATATTCAGGATGTGAGGCCAAATTCACCACTTCATCAGGATCGTTTTCCACATCATACAGTTCGAACTGTGGACGCTGCAAGTAGTCAGCGACCTTGCGTGCGCCAAAATACTCCGAATTATCACGACGAACCGCCTGCCATGAGGCGGAATCCCATAAGTCCGAGGCGAAGGGATACGGGATCTGATACGCCACATTCCATATAAATTTATACTTCTTGGTGCGAATCACACGCATGGGATAGTAATTGGTAATCTCATGAAAGGTATGCGAAGCAAAGATCTCACTACGTCCCTCATAGTCGGCGCTTCGTTCCAATAAGGGCAGAAAAGACTCACCCTGGAACTCAGCGTCAGCAGGCGTCGCACCAGCAAAGTCCAGTAGCGTCGGCGTGATATCGACCCAGCTAACCAACTCGTCCACCACCTCGCCGCCGCTGGCAGATTCGGGCATTTTCACGATAAAAGGTAAGCGCATACCGGCATCATACAGCGTCGTCTTAGAACCAGGAAACGCCGCGCCATTGTCCGCCATATAAATGATCAAGGTGCTATCATATTTCCCCTCCTCTTTCAGAACGTCGATCAAACGCCCAATGCCGCGATCCAGACGCGCAATGGATTGATAATACTGTGCCAGCTCGGCTCGCACTTCCGGCGTGTCGCTCAAGAAGGAAGGCACGATCACCTCATCCTCGGAGAACGTCTGCTCGGTATCGCCCGCAAACGCGTTGTCAGGGTTTCCGAAGGTGTTTGGACGATGAGGATGCGTATTCACCGTGCGCTCATCGCGGTGCGGATTAAAGGAACACCAATAAAGAAAAAACGGCCCTTCTTCAGCGATAAACTCGCGGCACGACTCTGAGGCGGCCACATCATCACGGTCAAACTCACGTTGATCCACGCCAAAATCGAATGGATAAACCGATTCCGGCGCATAGTGTTTTTTGCCAACCCGCCCCGTGCGGTAGCCAGCCTCTGACAACATTGCTGGCAAGCTTCGCACAGTATCATAACTTGAAAAATGATGATAGGAATGGGTATGCCCAAAGGTTCCATTAGCATGATTATGCAAGCCCGTCAAGATGGTGGAACGACTCGCAGCACACGATGCCGAGGTGCAAAATGCATTCGTAAAGCGTAAACCACTCTCCGCGAGGCGATCCAAATTCGGCGTCTGCACAACAGGATTGCCATAGCTACCAAGCGCCTCACGGCCATGGTCGTCAGACATCATAATCACTACATTATAGCGCGGCGCTTCAACGACTTCTGCAAATGAACAGCTGGCCAGCACCAATGAGCAGACCGCGGGAAACAATATACGCTTAATCATCGGATACAACCTCCACTCCTTCGACACGTCCAAGACCAACATGCGGGCCCACATTTAAAGAGGCAGACACCTCCGACTGGATCTCATTACTATAAAAATCTAAAACTCCCAGATTATCGACCGCCAGCAAATTAGTGTGTACTAATTCGAACTGATTCTCTCGAACTATCACTTTCTGATGGTAAGGCTCACTTTTGCCATCAGGAAAGCTATGCGCAGTCACTTCGATCACTGGCCGACCTGTCGCATAGCCGCAACGCTCAAAGGTGCAGCCCGAAACCTCGATATATTGAGAGGGGCCAGACTCGTGCCATTTACCATCCACTGCACCACTGACACGCACGGCTTGCCACGGAGTACGAAAATGCGAATCGATAATCCGGCACGCCCCATAGGCATTGAACAATACACCGCGCGAACGATTATCGCGCATTGTGCAATTTTTAATGAGCACATTAAAATCATACTCTGCTCGCATCACGAGCAATTGCTCCAAGTCCAATTCATCTGGCAGCCAATCGAAAGTCACTTCTATGATTTCACAATTAAGCATCTCTGCCTTCACAATATTCGCTTCGAATAAAGGGTTTAAGGTGCGCGCACAAAAAAATCCTGCGGTATCTCCCGTCTTCAGATTTTGCACGCCCCACTGCTGATGATGCATAATTCTCAATCGCAGTGTATTCGTCAGCGGCGCGGGCTCTGGCCGCAGAAAAGCACCATGAATATTAACCGCATCATCCATCTGCCCTTCCATCACACAGTCCTCGATGCTCACGTGCCCCAAGCAATCGACAAAGTGAAATGCATCCACAAAAACTGAAAACACGCGCCCCGAATCAGGCCGGCAGAGGACACGGACCTGCCTCAAATGAACATCACGGCAGGTTTGTGCGATCACTCCCATGCCGCCCGAATGATAAATATCAATCGCCTCCAACGTAGTTGAATCCGTATCAATCAAAACGATACTCGGCGACCAACGCTGCTCGTGCTTGATAACGACCAAATTACCAACAGTAAATGTATTGTCAGGATTGTAAGCACTAAACAAACGCACAAGCCCCGTGCCAAGCGACTCGGCTCGGCTACCGTCACGGAAGCCAAAATTATCACGTGCTCCCGCAGCGGGTGCCCGCGTTTGAGCATCAAACTCCAAAAGATTATCGATCTTTTTTGAATAGAAATGATCGCCAGTAAAAACCAAGTGCTCCGCCTCTACCTCGACTGGAAAATTCGTATCAAAACTCAGATCCAGGTAGCCCTCTCCCACGGCAACAATCTCGGCCTGACTCAGAAAGGGACGGTCCCAGTCAATCTTCAGATTTCGAATCGTAATATTCTTACAGTCTTTCAGGTAAAACGGGATCACACGACCGTGAAAAATCAACTCCGCCCCATTCCCTTCGACAATAATATTTTCTAATCCTTCCAGATCGAAAAGCATGCGCTTCATACCAGAATCGTGATTCGATATATTACAGTATTTCTCTGCCAAATAGTCAGGCACGATGTGATGTACCCCTGCAGGCAGCTCAATTAACTGAGTCTCTCCCGCACGACAGGCACGGACAGCTTCAGCCATCTGCTCTGAAAAACTTAAAGTCACTTCTTTGATCGATTCTTTAATCATTAGTCTTCTCCTTATTCTCTTCCTCTTCTTCTGCGTTCACACGAGCTTTGAGCTCTGCTTGGATTTCGCGCACACGACTTTCTTTCAGCGGATAGACCAGCAATAAAAGAAAAGCCAAAGAGATCGAAACCACAGGTATTAAAGTAAAAAATAGTCGCATGTAGAAAATCGCTTGCGGCGACTGATCCGTGCCTAGGTCGACATTAAAGCCTGACCAGGTTAATACATAGCCAGACACTACCAGAGCCAGCGAGACCCCGAGTTTAAACACCCAGCTATACACCGCACTATACATGCCCTCACGGCGCTCCCCGGTCTTTAACTCATCAAGATCCACAATATCTGGAATCATGGCATTAATTAACGTCCACGTCGCAGCGAGGCCGCCCGACATCACAATCCCAGGAATGATGCTCAACCACGGATTATCCGGCGTAAAACAGACCCACTTCAAGCCTGATCCAATGATCGCTAAAACCATCGCCACCAGTAGCGTCTCCCGCTTCCCCAACTGGCTAGAAACCTTCGCTAACACAGGCACAAAGAGCATAGTGCACACTTGCGAACTAATACCTCCGACAGCCATCAAGGTGCCAAGCGACTCACCCTTCACGCCACCAAAAATATGATAGACAGTTACATAATATCCTAGATGCCCGACTAGCATGAGTCCAATTAGCATCAACACCGTGATGCCAATCAGGATTTGAAAAGGCAGCTCACGAATCGTTTCCATAAAGCTCTTAACCAAAGAAACCTTCGCCACCCGCTTGCCCTTCTTTTGCCGGTCCAAGACGCTCTGATGTTCACGCGCAAATAGCGCTGGAACAATCCCCGCAGAAAAAATCAACACCGCTGCAATGATCCCAGCGTAGCGCATGCCATGCGCCATATCGTCAAAGCGATCGAGCGAGATAAACCAATAGATACCCGAGATCAAAAAAGCACCAACCTGGCTAATTACAGTCCGATAGGCCACCACCGCAGTGCGCTCATTATAATCAGGACTCATCTCCATTCCCAAGGCCATGTAGGGCACTGAAAAAACCGTAAATGCGAGAAAGAAGACTAACGAGGTGCAAAGGAACCACAAAAAGTAGCCCATTTCAGATAGCCCTGCAGGAAACAGCCAAATAGCCGCAAAGGTGATCGCACTTAGCATCGCCCCTAAAGCAATCCAAGGCCGCCGCCGCCCCCAACGTGAACGCGTGTTATCCGTAATGTTCCCCATCATTGGGTCCGTGACCGCATCCCAGAGGCGCGACCCGCCCAAGACCCAACTAACTAAGCGCGGATCCACGCCCATGCAGTCGTTAAATATCGGATTGGCAAACTGGTTCACACCACGAACCATCACTACATACGACATCATGCCGCTGCCGTAAGCCATCTTCTGTAAAAAACCAATCTTTTCAGAGCTAGATTTTGTGCCAGTAATCGGAGGGGAATCCATACAAAGTTAAAAGTAATAAGAGAGAAAAAGCAAAACTGCGTAAGTCCTGCTAAGTATCTACCTATCCCCCCAACTCAGGCAATTGTTTGTAAAAGTAGAGAAAGTTTACGTAACTCTAAGGCTATCTCTGCAACACAAACTCACTGCATTAATGCCATATTATATAAACTACGATCACTTACAGCAGGCCCCACACGCCGCGTCGTCGCCCCTTCAATCCAGAGCCCCTCACAAACAAGTTTAACTGGACTATCGGGCACGCCCTTTGTGCGCGTATTCATTAAACCTACCATCGCATTGATCGCGGTTTCACCTAAAAAGTGGGCTTTTTGGTCAATACCTGAAAATTCCAGCTCAACGTCAGGAACCTCTAAACGGTCGAGTAAAGCAAAGCCAAGCTCTTCGGGACATTTAAAGCCTGCCTTTTGAAGTAAAGTAAAATCTGCCGGCAAACCAATCACTGCATCAATTTGATTGGTCTCAACCCAAGCTTTATATGCCTGAGACTCATCCTCCTCACCATGCAAAAAGAACGGGATCTCGTGCCCCTCGAGGCAATTTTTCAACCACAGCAAATACGCTCCGGTCCAACGGTGCCGATTGCGCGCCTCCGTCAAACGAGACAAAGACAATCCAATTCGTTTATAGCCTAGAGACTCCAAACGATAGAGCACTTCAAACATAGAAGTAAAATGGTTATGTCGCACCGAAGTCATACGCGGCGAATCCAACAACTCATCTACAGCGACCACGCTAAAGTGCTTCCAATCCATATCAATACAGCGTTGCCCCTCTAACAGTAAATTTTCCCCCGTGGGCGCAATTAAAACTCCATTAATTCCTCTCGCAAATAGCATTTTCGACATGTCAGTCCTAGGTTGTAGTGCCCAAAAAGGCTCTAGCTCAAAGCCCAGTGCATTGGCACGTGCCCGAGCCCCTTCAAAACAACCGACGATATGTGAGAAACGCTTCCAACCATGCTCTGAATCATGCGTTGTTAAAAATGCAAGACGCTCACCGTCTGCAGACCTTGTTTTGGCCACCGCCGCCATAGCCATAGAAACATTAGGGTCGGGCACATAGCCTAATTCTTCCGCAATTTGCTGAATCCGTTCACGATTCTTATTAGAAACACCTGCCACCCCGCGCAAGGCCTTTGAGACTGTCATACGCGACACGCCCGCCTGCTCTGCGATGGCCCTCATGGAAACTTTACCTGCTTTCTTCATTAGGTGATTGGCTGGACTGATGAATCAAAATCGAACTAGCGATTTAGCGAAAATTAGTGAAACAGTAAGTTGATATCAGATACTGCGAACATCAAGCGCGGACCTCAAATAAACACGAGCTAAGGCTGCCTAATCCGCACAACTTTTTAGCAGTAATTAACCGATACCGTCGCCGACACACGCCAGCTCCCAAACAAACAAGCCCGATCGAGCAAATCTGACTCTATGCGCAGTCGATCCCATCGTATTTAATCACTAAATGTGGACCGGATTCACATGGATCAAAATACATTCTACAGCCAAAGAGTTTACGTAAGACGAGTCGCTCGGCACTCCATCAGGATCACATGACAAATGGGCCTGAAATTCATCCATTTAAACAACAGCAAAAAAACGGGCACAGCCAATTTGGCTGTGCCCGTAAAGAACTTACTCTTGTGCGATGAAAGATACCTATGCGCGGCGGCGGACAAAGGCAAAGCTAGCTCCTACAAGACCTAGAAGCAGTGCCGCAGAGGAAGGCTCTGGAATTGTAGTCAGGCGCACCTCACCAAGACCCACGCGATTACCAATATAGTTGTCCGTCAGTGTAAGCGTAAAGGACTGAACACCACTGTAAGTCGAAGCGAAAGTAATTTGATCAGGAGCCTCAACGGTTGCAGAACTTGCGCGCTCACCAATCGCCCCCGCCGTAATTGTATCACCGACTTGCGTAGTTGCGCCAGCATCGCTATAGAAGGTCAGGTCAAAAGCGCTGGCTTGGCTCCCCTCATTATTATGTGTATAGTTCCAAATAATGATTGAATCGATATTATCAAAGGAACCGTCGAGAACGAAGGTAAATGTCGGAGGAGTCCCTGGTGTCTCACTAGCACCGCTGCCCTCACCTGTGAAATAATTATACGTGCCAGTCCCAACAGGGGGAGAGACATAGCTGTTAGCAACGTTATCCAAAGACTCGACCGTATTCAATGCGACCGAGGTAAGCGTCCCTGTAGCCAATGTCGTCGAAGAGCCTGCACCGCCATCAGTCGTCAAGCTACTGCCGCCACCACTTTGAGCGCCACTGAGAAGATAATTTGCACTGGAACCCGCACTGGCAGCAACATCGACGGACACTGAGAATGGGTTGATGATCGTCGAAGCTGCATGCACAGCAGTCAGAGAAACGGTTAAAGCTAAGGCGGATAGTGTGGTTTTCTTTTTCATGTTTTTTTTTGGCGAATTAGTTCGGTGTTAATTGACTAAACTCAGCATCAAATGCTGCAGTCAGAAGGCAATGTAGCCCCGCTCAATCGACAGTCAAAAAACATATCCCGCACGAAAAAGTTACGTAACCCTTGATCAGAAACGGAGACTCGCTCACCCCGACTTCAATCGTAACTAGATAACGACTAGCGACTCCGCAAAGCCATTCCTAGCGCCGGCAACGGCGAAAGAGAACACCGCTCACACAAGCAATCCCAAGCAGCAGCGAAGCAGAGGCTGGCTCAGGAACAGCAGTCAGGCGAAGGTCGTAACCGCCGATATTCATACTTCCAACCGTAGGCGCCATTGAAACCCACGGTGAAAGAGGAATCGCTTGATTGGCTTCATTATCTGCAGTGCCCAACACAGTCAGCATACCTCCAGCATGTCCGACAGAGGCTTCTTCACCGGTAATGAGTGCTTCGATGAATGCATTAGTAAAACCAGCAAAGGCCACAGTGCCCCCAGTAAAACTGGAAGTGATTGTACCCAGCGTAGCTGTAAGGACCTCACCGACTTCTGTATTTGAACCACCCACAAAAGCATCCCCCCAAGTCTTATACCCAACAGTGGATGCACTCCCACCAGATGTGCCGCTTAAATCGACAGAAAAGTTGATCGTCTCGGACGCGGTGCCACCGATCGAAGTAAAATCAAGATTCGTCAGCGTATAAGTCTGAGTCGCAGTCGTGCTTGTGCCGCCAGATAAGTCGCCAAGAGAACTGGAATTCTCAGATGCGGTCTTAAAGTCAGTGATATGGATATTGATATCAATCGCTGAGACAGAGCCCACAACAGCAGCAAAAGTAAAAGCACAAACTAGAGTTACATTTTTCATATTCTTAGAATTGGTTAGTATTGATAATGATGACGACGAGACAGGACGCATACATAGCGACCCCAGAAACACCCCCCTAATTATGGTGTTAAATAGCGAGAAATGGTCGATTTCTTTCTAAATTCGCACCGTAGTTACATCCGTTCCACAACGTAATCATTCAATTTACCCGCCCCTCACTGCGCATAAACGCGCACGTATGCAAAACGGGCCATGTGATTACAAAAATCCGCAATCGCTCCCCACCATACCGATACCGTTACATTCGGCGCCTCCACCTATAATAAATGTGAGGTTAATTTTGAAAAATCAGAACGGTTACAAGCCCATAGGTTACGTAACTTTACCATCCCCGATTTGAGACTAGATTTAGCATAAGAACTTATGCAGCGTTTAACTGAGCAAAGCCCGACCGACTGATGACAGAACTCGTCGCACGCTCGGCAGAGATCATACAAACACTGTTCTAAATCGGCAATACCCTCTCCAGATTCATGAGACACTTTTCAATCCATCTAATCGCATGCGCAGCCATTGGTCTATTCGGCTATCAGGCTCACGCGCGGGTTGATGAGGAAGTGAACAAGCTAGTCCTCTCATACGATACACCTGCCACTAACTGGGATAAGGAAGCCTTACCACTCGGCAATGGCTGGCTCGGTTGCATGATCTTCGGCGGTATCGAACAGGAACACATTCAGTTCAACGTAGACAGTCTCTGGCTCGGCAGTGAATCAGACACGGGCTCCTATCAGTCCTTCGGCGACATCATAATGGATCTGGGAGCGGCCTCCGCCACGGACTACCACCGCGAACTCGACATCAGCCGCGCCTTGCAAACCATCACCTACTCCAGCAAGGGCACTCGCTACAAGCGGGAATCCTTTTCTAGCGCGCCCGCTGAAGTGATGGTGTTCCGTTTCACGGCAGATCAAACGGCTGCCCACTCCGGACGAATCACACTATCCGACGCACACCAAGCGCCCATCACAGTCGAAGGAAACCGCATCAGCGCAATCGGCGACACCAACGGCAAGTGGGACAAACGAGTCAAAGGGTCAAACATTGTGCTCAACTATGAAGCTCAAGTCTGGGTGCTCCACGAAGGTGGCCGCATCCAAGCTGTCGAAAACGGCATCGAATTCGAAGGATGCGATAGTCTCACGATTTTGGTCAGTGCAGGAACCGACTACCTCAATCAACGCGACAAAGGCTGGAAGCAAGCGCACCCCCATCAGCGCATCACCGATAGCCTGACACAGGCCTCGCAGCAAACTTTCGAGCAACTCAAACAAGCGCACATTAAGGACTACCAAGCGCTCTTTAACCGCGTATCGATTGAAGTGGGCAATACGCCCGAGCCGATAAAGTCGCTGCCACTGCCCGAACGACTCGACCGCTACCGTGGGTCGAATTCGATGAAAAAGCCAAACCTGAGCAAGGGGGCAGCAGACCCTGACTTGGAGGAACTCATGTTCCAATATGCACGCTACTTGTTGATCAGCTCATCTCGACCTGGCAGCCTGCCCGCGAATCTGCAAGGGCTCTGGAACAACAGCAACAGCCCCCCTTGGCGTAGCGATTACCACTCCGACGTCAACTTGCAGATGAACTACTGGTTCGCGGACCAAGCGAATCTCTCCGACTGTTTTTCGCCCTTCGCCGAGTGGTATCACTCGATCCGTGAAGTCCGCAGAGAAGAGACTCAGGAGCACTTCGGAAAGCGCGGCATAGCCATGCATGCGGAAAATGGAATTTTCGGCGGCAGCACATGGAAGTGGTCGATCGGCGACGCCTCCTGGTTGGCCAACAACCTGTGGGATCACTATGCTTACACACAGGACCTGCAGTATTTAAAAACCCGCGCTTATCCCATCATGAAAGACCTCTTCATGTTCTGGGAGGATCACCTAAAAGAAATCCCCGCTCCCGATGGCAATGGAACGGTGCTCGTCGCGCCCGACGGATTCTCGCCCGAGCATGGCCCCCATGAGGACGGTGTCAGTTTCGACCAACAACTCGCCTACGACCTGCTCACGAATTTCGCAGAAGCCTCCGAAATCTTAGGCGTCGATGCTAGCGAACGCGCCAAAGCGCGCACTATGCGTGACCACTTACTCGGCCCGCAGATTGGCCGCTGGGGCCAGTTGCAAGAATGGATGGTCGATCGTGACAAGCAAAATGACAAGCACCGCCACCTCTCCCATCTGATCGCAGTGCATCCGGGCCGACAAATCTCACCGCACACCACTCCACTCCTAGCAGAAGCCGCAAGGGTATCGATGAACGCACGCGGCGATGGCAGCACGGGCTGGAGCAAGGCATGGAAGATCAATATCTGGGCCCGCCTACTCGATGGTAACCGTGCACACAAGCTACTGCGTGAAATGATGGCAGGAAATGTGCACAGCAATTTATTCAACATGCACCCACCCTTCCAGATCGACGGCAATTTCGGCTATGCCTCCGGCGTATGTGAAATGCTGATACAGTCTCACATGGATGCTATTCATCTGTTGCCCGCGTTGCCTGACGCATGGAAATCAGGACAAGTCATAGGCCTACGTGCTCGTGGTGGATTTGAAGTATCCTTAAAATGGACCGACGGCCAACTGGAAGCCGCCATCATTCGCTCTGAACAGGGCAAGGTATGCCGCCTGCGTTCAGCTACTCCACTCTACGTTACGCAGAATGGTAGAAAAATCGAAACCGTAGTCACAGACAGAGGCACAATTGAATTTCCGACTTTACGAGGAGTTGAGTATACAATCACCACAACACATCACAATCTATGAAACACATACGATCATCCCTGGCACTCTTATTTATCGCAATTGGCATTACGCAAATAATCAGTGCCGCGACGCCTGCAGATCATGCAGCGCACCAGCTGATTACTCGCATCGCTCCAGAGCATGCCAACAAGTTCATAGTCGACACCTCACTGCCTAAGGTCGATGGCAAGGACGTCTTCTCTGTATCTGACACAGCAGACGGCAAAATTCTAATCCGTGGCAACAATGGAGTGTCTGTAGCTTCTGGCTTTAACTGGTATCTCAAGAATCGGGCCTTTTGCCATCTTTCATGGTGTGGCGATCAAATGGATATTCCCACGCCACTCCCCCAAGTCGGCGAGTCAGTCACGGTCAACACTCCACTGAAGCGCCGCACTTACTTCAACTACTGCACCCTGTCCTACACCGGTGCCTGGTGGAACTGGGAGAATCGCTGGGAACGTGAAATCGACTTCATGGCAATGCAGGGCATCAATCACCCGCTTTCCGTCATTGGCCTTGAAGCGGTTTGGTATGAAACATTGCTGAAGTATGGCTTCACCGATTTGGAAGCACGCGAATTCCTGGTCGGCCCCGCATTCTTTGCCTGGCAATGGATGACTAATATCGAAGCTCATGGCGGCCCCCTCCCAAAATCCTGGATCGATCAGAGCAAAGTGCTGGGTAAGAAAATTATTGATCGCCAAATCGAGTTAGGCATGACCCCCATCCAGCAAGGATTTACGGGCCATGTGCCACGCCTACTGAAAGAGAAATTTCCGGACAACCAGATCAGCTACAAACATAATTGGGTCTGGTTTGAAGGCGCTGCGCAACTTGACCCACTGGACCCGCTCTTTGATGAAATGGGCCGCACCTTCCTAGCGAAGCAGGAGGAGATGTTTGGCACTTCTCATCTATATGGCTGCGACCCCTTCCATGAAGGCTCCCCCCCGGTTGAAGGGGATGACTATCTCGCTAAAGTCGGTAAGAAAATTCACACACTCATTAAAGCACACGATCCGGAAGGTAAAATTGCCATGCAATCCTGGACGATCCGCAAGCCCATTGCAACCGCGATCCCTAAAGAGGACATTTTCATTTTGGATCTGGGTGGGAAGCGTCATGAGAGAAATGATGACTTCTGGGATATTGAGTTTGTGGCGGGCCCATTGAACAACTTCGGCGGCCGTATAAACCTGCACGGCGACCTGGCGCTGCTGGCCTCAAATCCATACATGCAATGGAAAAACGACATGCCCAACTATGTCGGCATGGGCTTGTTCATGGAAGGCATCGACAACAACCCTGTTTATTATGAGCTTGCTTTTGATCTGATTTGGAAGGATGGCCCGGTTGATTTAACTCAATGGCTGCACCACTATGCGCATCGTCGCTACGGTGCGCCTTCTGAGAATGCAAATAAAGCTTGGGATCTGATCGCCAAAGGTCCGTATGGCGAAAATACCGACGGCACTGAACTCTCATCCATGGTCGCTGCTCGCCCTGAGATAGATGTCAAAAAATCCGGCCCCAATGCTGGATTTAAGATTCCCTACTCTCAGATCGATTTGCTCAACGCCTGGTTTTTACTACTTAAAGATGCTGACAAGCTCAAAGACTCAGACGGATACCGCTTCGACATCGTCGACATCGGTCGCCAAGTTTTGAGTAACCATGCGCAAAACCTACACCCTAAAGTTAAAGCAGCATGGGAAAAACGTGACCTGCAGGCATTTGATCAAGCTACGAAAGAATTCGAAACACTGCTACTAGACATCGACACTCTGATCCGTCCACGCGAGGAGTATTCACTCAACAAGTGGATCAGTGATGCCCGTTCCTTTGGCACGACTGAAGCAGAGAGTGATCTTTACGAAAAGAATGCGCGCACACTCGTCACCCTCTGGGGGCCCTTAGATAGCCGGGGGCCACGTATCTTTGACTACGGCTGGCGCGAATGGTCTGGCTTGATCAAGGACTATTACTTAGTCCGCTGGCAAAAGCATAACTCGATGCTGCGCCAACATATTGTCGATGGCACGCCTTACGATGAGAGCAAAATCAAACAAGTGCATGGCCGCGCCGCATTACGGGCAAATGACTTTTTTGATGAGCTAGCCGATTGGGAAATGGATTGGGCCACCTTGCCTGGAAAGGTCGATTCGCCTGCGACAAGCGGCGATGAAGTCGAACTCGCCAAGCGCTTTTACAACAAATATGAGAAAGCCATTCGCGAGCTCACCCAAGATCAACATCTACTCGCCAAGCTCAAACAAAATCCCGGGGAAATCATCGGCAGCTGCAACAGCGAAAATATTAATGTTGACCAAAAAAGCACCCGACTCTCCTTCCCCGTAACTGATTATCTTGAAGGTGAAGGCAACTACTTTGTCACCTTCAAACACAAGCAAGGCCCATCCAACCTAAAGCTACTCCAAGTCGAACTACTTGAAGCGGGCAAGGTGATTTCGACAGATAAACATTCCGGTTGGGCATCACGTAACCCGAGCAACAACATTTACACCGTAGAGTGCCCAGAGCCCGCATTTGGTATCGATTACAGCATTCGCATCACAGCGCAAGGTCGCCCGGAAAACAAGCTCTCCGTTGACCTGCACTTCAAGAAAGCCGACTAGCAACTGCAATTCGACGAATAGGTAAAAACCATGCCCAATATCAGAAAACTCATAATACTCGCATTAAGCATCGCCGCACATTGCTGGGGACACACGGGCGCAACTGCTGAAGTCAATCCTACCGCCGAACAAGCGAACGTGGTTTACATCTTCATGGACGACCAGCGCTACAACACGATCAAAGCCTTGGGACAGGAGGATATCATCACCCCCAACCTGGATCGATTGGCGGCGCGTAGCTTTATCTTTAGCAACGCCTATTGCTTCGGGGGCAATACAGCGGCGGTGTGCATCCCGGCCAGAAATATGAATATGACGGGGAATACCTTCTTTCATTTCAACGGCGGCAATACCAGTGGAAATAACCCACGCGACAATGGCAAAGGATACACCTTTCCGAAGTCGATGAAAGCCGCTGGCTACGAAACCTATAATCGCGAAAAAAGCGGCTCCGCCAACCTCCCCCACATTCGGACACAATTCGACTACTATGGTGATATCAACATGGTCCAAGAGCAGAGGACTGGCTACGCGGCACGCTCGATAATCAACGACGCCATCGAATATCTCGAAAAAGATCGGGATACCAGTAAGCCCTTCTTTATGTATCTGGGAATCCCCGGCCCGCACGACCCGCGCTTGTCGGCACAGGAATTTCACGATATGTATGACCGCGAGAAAATACCGCTGCCGGAAAACTATCTGCCCAGTCATCCCTGGGATATCGGTAAGAGCACGATGCTGGCGCGCGATGAAATGATTGAAGCGTGGCCACGCACCGAAGAGGCCATTCGCGGCCATATCGAAGACTACTTCGCAATCATTACTAGCATGGATGTCGATATTGGACGCCTACTCGACAAGTTAGATCAAATGAATTTAACGAAAGAGACCCTCATCATCTTCTCATCCGACCAGGGCTTGGCCATCGGCAGTCATGGACTGATGGGCAAACAAAGCCTCTACGATGATGTGATGAAGGTGCCGATGATGTTTGCCGGCCCCGGAATCCCCCAGGGTAGCTCCGATGCCCTTATGTTTATCCACGACGTGTACCCAACCGTATGTGAATTGACAGGTGCACCCATACCACAAGGCATCGATGGTATCAGTATGGTTCCAGTTATTGAAGGTAAGGTCGATACGCTACGCGAGCAACTGATGTTTGCTTATCAGCGGAACCAAAGAGCCATTCGGGATGAAAGGTGGAAATTGATCCAGTTTACCGAGATCAACAAAACGCTGCTATTTGATTTAAAGAAGGATCCTTGGGAAACTAACAACCTCGCCGATGCACCCGAATACAAGGAAGTTGTCGAGCGGATGTTGAACGAACTAAAAAGCGAACAGGCTTACTATGGCGATGATCAACTCTTATTCGCAGAGAATCCAAGAGATTCTTATTTCAAATTACCCACGCAAGAAGACATCCGTAATATAAGAAAAGCAAAACGAGAGCGCCGGGCCAAAGATGACGATAGCGATGAGTGAGCACTAATGCCTCGCTGACTAATTTCCGCTCGAATGCAATCTCGGAAATCATGCAACAAGAAGGTTACATAACTTTTCCCGACATACCAGAGCCATTGACTCAAATTGTATCCAAGAATTTGATGCAAGTTGTCATCGTAGATATGTATTTTGACCTGAACCTTAGGGGGATGAATTATATAAAACTCAGCTAACCTTACGCAATTATGATTAAAACAAAAATCAAATCTTTTCAGGCGACTCTTTGCAGCCTGGCTCTGACTCTCGGCCTTTCGTCGGCTAGCGCCGCAACGATCATCAACCCAAACACTCCCACATCAAATGTGGCGGCTAACGCGGGATCCAGCCTAAGCTACCTCGTGAGCGGCACACAAAATGGAGGCGGCAGCAGCCTTACTTACGATGGTAGTTCCACGACTCTAGCCACTGGCACTGACGCAAGCATCGCACTGGCTACGACGGAAGCTCTGGATGGGGTTGACAACAGCTATGTCACCCCCGCAAATAATCCGGATTATTTCACATCGGGCACGGCCCCCACATTGACCTTCACACTGGATGATGTTTACGACAACATTGATTCTATTATTTTATGGAATTACACGCATGATAATGAATCCAATCAAACCAAAGACTTTTCTGTAACATTCTACAGCGACACTGCAGCTTCGATTCAAGTAGGCGACACATACTTGGGCACGATGCTAGAGCGTCCGGGATCCGCAAGCAGCGTGGCAGCAGAGCAATTTATCTTTGGTGAAGGCATTGTCTACAGCGGCATCCAATCCTTCACCATTACACTTTCGAGCAATTATAGCGGCAACCGCGTAGGACTCTCTGAAGTTCGACTCACTCAAGTACCTGAGCCAGAAGCCTTCGCCCTGCT
This sequence comes from Thalassobacterium maritimum, assembly GCF_031127805.1. Classification (NCBI taxonomy): domain Bacteria; kingdom Pseudomonadati; phylum Verrucomicrobiota; class Opitutia; order Puniceicoccales; family Coraliomargaritaceae; genus Thalassobacterium; species Thalassobacterium maritimum. Next base: position 180,803 of record NZ_JARXHW010000003.1, read on the forward strand.
TGGAGGGATGTGCGGCCTCAGCTTAGTCATGCTTAGCCGGCGCGCAAAATAGCGCGAAACCAATAGTCTCCATATCAATTCTTCATCCCCGGCATCTCGTATGCCGGGGATTTTCTTTTATGGCCCATAGTTTACGTAACTATATTATACGATAATCAAGCATGGCTCCATTTTAAATATAGGGTCATCGTCTTCACTTCATTCCTTCATTCTAAACCTTATGTCATTTATTACATCTAAAATCACCTGGAGAAAGACTATTACAACAGCTCGTCCGATTGCTTGGAATCAGCACAGTGGTACCCTAAAACGAAGCCTGCACAGCACGGCTTTATGCCTGTTGATGATGACTTCGTCTGCAATCGCAGAGCGAGTCACTGCAGAAAAACCGGATGCCTGGTGGAGCACCGCAGACCCGAAAGCAATGAGCGACTGGAAAGATATGCGCTTCGGTATGTTCATCCACTGGGGGCCTGTTGCGATTAGCGGCGAACGTATTAGCTGGTCACGTGGAGATCCCACACCGGTCGAAGAATACGACAATCTCTACAAAAAGTTTGATGCAGTCAACTTCGACCCAGAGGCATGGGTGGCTACCGCCCAAGCAGCAGGCATGAAGTATATCGTGCTCACCACAAAGCACCACGATGGCTTCTGCCTCTGGGATAGTGAGTTTACCGAGTATGACGTCATGAACACACCGCTAAAACGCGACGTGGTCAAGGAACTGGCGGAAGCTTGCCATAAAGCTGGTATGCCCTTCGGCACCTACTACTCAGTCTGCGACTGGCACAACCCCGACTTCCCGCGCACAGGTGTTGGAGGCTCTGTGATGCGCGAAGAGTCCAACTACCCAGCCTATAAAGAATATCTCACCAATCAGGTCACTGAACTGGTTGAAAACTATGGCCCCTTGCTGAGCATGTGGTATGATGTGCCACAAGGTGTCAGCGTCGCGGACGGCTGGGAAAACATCCGCACCGTGCGCGAGCTACAACCGAACATCCTCGTGAATGACCGCTCTGGCGGCCACAAAGGTCTAGGTCTCGGAGACTATTCGACTCCCGAGCGCCACGTAGGCGATTTCGACAATGTGCGCCCATGGGAAAGCTGCGTGCCACTCGGTCGCAGCTGGTCTTGGAAGCCGAACGAAATCTTGAAACCACTCGAAGAGTGCATTCAGAGCCTCGTCAGCACCGCAGGTGGTGATGGTAACCTCCTACTTAATATTGGCCCCACACCCGACGGCATCATCGAGCCTGAGCAAGTCGAGCGCTTGGAAGCGATGGGCGATTGGCTCGAAAAGTATGGTGAGACAATCTACGAAACACGTGGCGGTCCTTTTAAAACCACGCGTCACGTAGCCACCACACATAAGGGCAACATGGTGTATGTGCACATTCTTAACTGGCCGGACGAAACACTCTTCCTACCTAAGCTCCCTGCGAACATCGTATCGCACCGCCTACTCACAGGCGGCAACGCAAGGCTGGAAGCCACTGCAGACGGATACATCATCAGCATCCCCGAAGCAGATCGCTCTAGCGTGGACACGATCCTCGCTTTGGAGCTCGACCGCTCCGCAGCAGAGATCACTCCGATTCCAGTCGCCGAAGTCAATCGTCCGGTGACCGAGAAGATGCCAGCCGTCGCCAGCGAAGTTCGCAACATCCGCGGCAACGTGGCACGCTACGCAGCCAAGAATGCATTCGATGGCGACCTACACAAACGCTGGGCAGTTGAAGTGCCGACTAAAGAAGCATGGCTTGAAGTCGACATGGGCGAAGCACGCACATTTGACCGCGCAGTCATCCTTGAGTTTGGAAGAAACATTCAGAAGTTTGAAATTCAAATCCGTCAAGGCGAGCAGTGGAAAACCATCCACCAAGGCACTACCATCGGCAAGGAACACGAGATCCACTTTGAACCTCAAACCGCACAGTTCATGCGGTTCAACGTGCTCGAATCGACTGGCTCCCCTTCGATTAACGAATTCCAATTATACGCGCCTAAAAAGTCGCGTAAATAAAACCAAGTGGGTGAATAAATCAGGCAATGCACTCATCTGATAACGATCACTATTCGGAGCGCTATAAACGAGCGCTCCGAATAGTCTAGTCTCTGTATTTATGTGCTGACTTACTTTATAACAGGTAGGGGCGCGACTTGTCACGCCCGCGTTACGCTGGCTGCTGTAATTCGGTGGGCGTGACAAAGTCGCGCCCCTACGTTTTACCTTCAGAGCCTCAATTCAGACGTTGAATCCCTACAAGAGTATTATGTTATCCCCGCAACATGCTTGGTGCAAAACTCCCCGATTCGCCCGAATTCTGGTTCTCGTGCTCACTGTGGCGCTGACAAGCGCTCTTGATGCCGCCTCCGTCACACGCAGCGTCACATCCTTCAATGAGGACTGGCGCTTTGCTCGCTACGGGGAGATGAATTACGGCTCATTCCTGGAGGAACCTGCGGGCCTGGAAAAAGCCCCCGTTGATGATTCGAACTGGCGTGAACTCCGCCTGCCTCACGACTGGGCGATCGAAGGTCCCTTTCGTGATGATCTGCCCAATGCGGAAGGTAAGCTCCCTTATATGGGTATCGGCTGGTATCGCAAAACCTTCACCGTTCCCGAGTCGGATGCGGGCAAGCAGGTCTTCGTCGAATTCGATGGGGCGATGTCGCACTCCAAGGTGTATTTGAATGATCAATACGTGGGTGAATGGCCTTACGGCTACAGCTCTTTCCGTTTCGACCTGACACCGCACCTAAAAGTGGGTAAAGAAAACGTCTTAGCCGTTCGCTTAGAGAACAAGATCCGCATGTCTCGTTGGTATCCGGGCGCTGGTATCTACCGTAAGGTGTCGCTGGTTAAAACAGCGCCCGTTCACATTGCTCACTGGGGCACTTATGTGACCACACCCGAGGTCTCAGTAAACTCAGCGACTGTGCGCATCGAAACGACGGTCCGCAACCACAACAAAAGCGCCCACCCCGTCGAGCTTCGCCATGAGGTGTATGAAGCTGGCTTGAAGCGAGTCAAAGTCGCGGAGACAACCACTGGCAAAGGCTCCATCGCGCCCGACTCGACCGAAGTCGCCACAGCCACTTTAGAGCTGAGCAAGCCGAAACGCTGGGATGTGGAATCGCCGAACTTATATCTCGTCGTCACCAGTGTGCTACAGAACGGGAAGCTTGTGGATAGCTACGAAACAACTTTCGGTGTGCGCACGATTAAATTTACAGCCGAAGACGGCTTTCACCTCAATGGTCGCCGTGTGCAGTTGAAAGGTGTCTGCCTCCACCACGATCTCGGGCCCTTGGGTGCCGCCTTCCATACGCGTGCCATGGAGCGGCAATTGGAAATCATGCAGGAAATGGGCGCGAATGCCATCCGCACCAGCCACAACCCGCCGGCACCCGAACTGCTGGAACTGTGCGACCGCATGGGCATTCTCGTAATCGATGAAGCCTTCGATAGTTGGGCCAAAGGCAAGACCGAAAATAGCTACCACACCTTGTTTGAAGAATGGCACGAGAAGGATCTTGTTGCACTGGTTCGTCGCGACAGAAATCATCCCAGCGTCATCATGTGGAGCACTGGAAATGAGGTGTTCGAACTGCACAGCGACGAAGGCAAACGCATCTCACAACGGCTGACAGAGATCGTCCACCGCGAAGACCCGACTCGTCCCGTCACCGTGGGTTCAAACAAGTCCAAGCCCATCATGGGTGACTGGAAAGATTCAGTCGATGTGATCGGCGCCAACTACAATCAAGGCGTTTATCCAATCTTCCTTGAAAAGAATCCAGGCTACGCCATCTATGGCTCCGAGACCTCGTCCACGACTAGCTCGCGCGGTGAATACTACTTTCCGGTCAAAGAACCAAGGAACCGCGCTCAAAAGCTCCGAGGCGGCGCTCGAAACAACCAAATTAGTTCCTATGACCTATGGGGACCGGGCTGGTCCATCACACCGGATGAGCAATTTGCACTGTTAGAGAAATACCCCAATTTCGCTGGTGAGTTTGTATGGACTGGCTTTGATTACATTGGCGAGCCCACCCCTTTCCTCGCATGGGATCAAACACTGGACTTGAACTTTAAAAACGAAGCCGAAGCCAAGCGCGCTCAAGAAGCCAATAAACGCCTGAATAAGGGAAAAGCGAGTTCTCGCAGTTCCTACTTCGGCATCGTCGATCTGTGCGGTTTCCCGAAGGATCGTTACTACCTCTATCAAGCGCATTGGCGTCCCGATTATCCAATGGCGCACATCCTCCCCCATTGGACCTGGCCCGAGCGTATCGATGAAATCACTCCCGTTTATGTGTACACCTCGGGCGACGAGGCGGAACTCTTTCTGAACGGCGAGTCCTTAGGACGCCGCAGCAAAAAGCAGTATGAGTATCGTCTCAAATGGAACGACGTGAAATACCAGCCTGGCGAACTCAAAGTCGTGGCCTACAAAGGCGGCAAACCATGGGCGGAACAAACAATGAAAACCGCTGGCGCGCCAAGTCAGCTGAGCCTCTCCGCAGACCGCTCCACAATCAAAGCCGATGGCGACGACCTCTCCTTTATCACCGTCCGCATAGAAGACAGTGAAGGCACTATGATTCCACAGGCCGGCGATCTGATTCAGTTTGAGATCACAGGTCCCGGTGAAATCGTTGGCCTCGGTAACGGTGATCCCACCAACCATGAGTCCTTTCAAGGCGATCAGCACTCCGCGTTTAACGGGCTATGCCTCGCAATCGTTCGCACCATAGACGGTCAAGCTGGTAAGATCACCATCAAGACAAGGGCCAAAGGGCTGGGCGAATCCACTCTCTCGCTCAACAGTCAATGAAGGCTTACTACATCTTAGCCCTTGCCGTGATCAGTGCGCTGAGTTCTCTGCTCGCACAAGCTTCAAAAAGACCCAATATCATTTTCTTTCTAGCCGACGATTTAGGCTATGGCGACTTAGGCGCATTCTGGCAGGATCAGCGGAGCGGTATTAAAAAATTCGACAGGCCGGGGCTCGATCGTATGGCAGCCGAGGGCGCGAAGCTCACGCACCACTACATCGCTGCGCCGGTTTGTGCCCCTTCACCTGCGTCCTGTTTTCAAGGACGCCACCAGGGCAACGCCGACGTGCGTAACAACCAGTTTGATTATCCATTACCAGATAATATCAATATCGATTGCTTACCGACACGGCACCGGCCCCAACAAATTGTCCTTGGCATGGGAAGGTCCGGAGCAATCTCGTGGCATCATTCCAGCAGATGCCTACTTTCACGTAGGTGAGGCAAAGCACTCATCGAAAGTGGTGCCACTTCCGTAACACTACACAACTGTATTTTCTACCTTCAAAAAGTTACATAACCCCACAAAGGCTACTTTTAACATAGATAACGATGGCACGAAAACGCACGATAGTCTCAGCATAGATAGTAACTCCTCCCTTCCCCAACAGCCTCAAAATGAAGCTCAAAAAACTCATTCTCGCACTCACCGCACTTTGCTTAGCATCTCTAAGTTACGCCGCAGAACCTAAGCCTGATGGTCAGCCACACAGCTTTACATTTGGCGGGCCTAACGGAGAACAGTTCTTACTGGACGGTCAGCCCTTTCAAATTCGCGCGGGCGAAATCCATCCGCAGCGGGTTCCACGTAAATACTGGCGACATCGTATTCAGTGCGCGAAGGCGATGGGACTGAATACCATTTCCCTCTATACATTCTGGAACGGCTTTGAGCAGCCCGATGGAAGCTTTGACTTCAAAACAGGAAATCGAGACATCGCCGAATTCATCCGTATCTGCGCAGAAGAGGAAATGTGGGTATTCATCCGCCCGGGCCCTTATGTCTGCGGCGAATGGGATCTGGGTGGCTTGCCTCCCTACTTGCTGAAAGACCCGAATGCCAAACTGCGCACCATGGAAGATGCCAACTTCATGCATCATCAAGAGCGTTACCTCAGAGCCATTTCCCTAATCTTTGAACCTCTACTGCTTAAACATGGCGGCCCCATCCTGTTGACGCAGTTAGAGAATGAGTATGGCAGTTACGATCGCAAACATGAGTCCGCCTACATGCAATGGCTGAAAGATTTTTGGACTGAACAAGGCTTCGGGCCCTTCTCTACCGCGGATGGAACCACCGAGGAACACCTGCGCGGCGTCGCTCTACCAGGAGTCGCGACAGGACTGGACCCGCTGAATTCTGACAAAGGCTTAGCGACCGCAAAGCGCATCAACCCCGGCGTCCCCGTATTCTCTTCCGAAAGCTATCCAGGCTGGCTGCGTCGCTGGGGCGAAGGTAACTGGGCACCGTCCAAAAGAATCAAAAGAGAGCTGCCCTGGCTGTTGAAAAACAATCACTCTTTTAGCATATTTGTATTCCACGGTGGCACCAACTTCGGCTTCACCGCAGGTGGCAACGGCAAAGCAAACAAAGGCGCCGATCATTATATGCCCGGTATAACCAGTTACGATTTTGGTGCCCCCGTCGGGGAGCAAGGGGTCTTAACTCCAGAATATTACGAATATCGGGAATTCATCATGAAGTATATCGACAACGATGAACTTCCCCCCGCTCCCGCTCCGATCCCCACCATGGAGATTGCACCGTTCACACTCGAGTATGTGGCTCCAGTCAAGACCTTGAGTCATCCATCCCTCAAGGGCAGCTTTGAAACGCCGCCCTACTTCGAGTCGTTCGACCAAAATCAGGGCATGGCGATCTATCGAGCCAAGATACCGGCCGGCGAAGCAGCCGAACTCACTTACACTTTTTTCCATGATTACGGGCACGTCTTCATCGATGGCGAATTGGTGCGCACAGTCGATCGCCGCGATGAATACAAAGACGATAAAAAGCGAATGATGATTCCAGCACGTAGCAAAGAAAGCACACTGGAAATCTGGGTCGAAGCCATGGGACACATCAATTTCAGCATCACAATGGAGTCGGACCGCAAGGGCCTCTACGGACCGGTGCTGCTGGATGGCAAGCCGATCACCGGATGGGAAGTCACCCCGATTCCTTTGGATGTCGCGACCGTGAGCAAGGCCAAGGCCAGCCCGAACGACAACATGCCAGGCGGTATTTTTCGCGCAGAATTCAAACTGGATCAGGTGGCCGACACCTTCATCGATATGAGTAAATTTACCAAAGGCACACTCTACGTAAATGGTGTGAACCTCGGTCGCTATTGGAACATTGGACCTCAGCTACGTCTCTATTGCCCCGCATCTGTCCTACGAAAAGGTAATAATACCGTGACGGTAGTAGAGCTCGTTCAAAGCAAAGCCGATCAAGTCCGCGGCTGCACTGAGCGTAACTACGAGTTCATAAACGAAAAAACCAAGAACACAAATAACGTTTGGTAGCGCGTAATACGTTATCGAAACGAGTTCCTCGCTCCGCTACAATTTCCGACGTAACGGAAGCGGCCTGTCCGCCTAAGCTCGAAGAGCGAAGGAGGAAAACTGATTTCGATGCTCAGACATGCCGCAGGCTTACGTAACCATACAATTGTTGCTTTTTGTATAGATACAAATGAGGCACTCGCAGTATCCTCTGAGCAAGCCAGCGACAGCTAAAACTCTAAACTTCACAACTAGCCAGATTACAAAAATTCCGCTAGCACAGCGGAGCAGTCAGGCCATCGCGGTTAGCACGGACATCTTGGAAACAAAAAGACCTTTATAGAAAAATGAAAATACAAGTCCCCTCCCTCACTGCGATTATCGCCAGTTTTGCAATTGCAGTCATCGGATACGCTGAAGCTCCCAGCAAAAGCAGCTATATGCTGGCAAACCCTTCGCTAGGACGTGAGTTTTCTCTACAAGATGGACACCTCACCACCAAACGCATCCTCAACCGACGCGCGGATACAGTCATCCACCCGACGCACAGCGATGAATTTCAATTAAGAATTTCGCAAGGCACCCACACGACTGGCACTGACGTATTACTCACCACACAGGACTTCACTTGCATAGATGTCACCCGCAAAGCACTGCCAGAGCTCCCCGGCAAAAGCATTGATTTCACACTCAAGAACACCGAACACGACCTAACCGTGATCGTGCGCTATGAGCTCGGAACGAATGATTTCTTTATGCGTAAACAGCTGCACATCTCTAGTGGTAAGCCTGTGACTCTGGAAAAGATCGACGTCGAGGCGGTGAGCACCACAGACGCCTACCAACCCTACACCACTCGGGAAATCACCACGTCAAGAAGCCGCGAACTGAAGATGAACGGATGGCGTCCGGGGTTGGGACAACCGCTGTTTACAACAAAATCAGGAACGTTCTGGGGCATTGAGTTCCCTGCAGCGGACAACCAAGTAGTCGATCAAGAACTCATTTGCGGTTACCAGTATGGTCATGAGCTTACACCAAACGAAGCCTACATCAGCTACAAGGCCGTGATGGGTGTGAGTGATGATCCCGCCTTCACTTCGGACGCGTTTTACGAGTACATCGAAACGATTCGCGTTCGCCCCCTTCGTTTGCAGGTTCAATACAATAGCTGGTTTGATTTCTATAAAGAAGTCTCAGGACCAGATTTCATTTCCAGCGTGGAAAAAGTAAATCAGGAGCTCTGCGTCGAACGCGGTGTGTCCCCGCTGGATGCGTATGTGATCGACGATGGCTGGCAAGATTCCCCCAAAGGAGCCGACTGGTCACAAGAAGTTTGGCCCGTTAATGAAAAGTTTGATCCAGCCTTTGAAAGCAGCTTCGCAGCGGCCGAAAAGGTGCAGTCTGAGCTCGGCATCTGGTTGAGCCCACAAGCTAATTTTGGCGCGCGTTTCGCAGTGCCCTCCATGCGTAAAGCGAAGATGGGAGCTCTCAAGACTTGGATGTCACTGGCCAATACACCGTACATGGACAAGCTGGAAGACCGCCTGGTCGAACTGACGAATCAGGGATTTTCGTATTTCAAATTGGATGGCACCTTCGGACATCTTCGCACACGTGAATTCGACATCGATGGTGCCGCACACGGAGTGCCGGTAATGCCACAACTCGGCACTGAAGGCTTCAAACCCGACGACGAGCGCTTGAATGACAACAAGTATAATGAGCTCAAGATCTACTACCTCACCGTCGGCACTGAGCGCCTCATGAAGATCTTCAAAGCCATGAGTGAAGCCAACCCGGAGGTGTATATCGTCATTTCAAATGGTGCCTACCTCAGCCCTTGGTGGCTCATGCATGTGGACGCAGTCTGGATGATCAACGCCGGCGATGCGGCTGGTGGCAGTGATCGCACCGGTCAACTCGTCTACCGCGACGGCATCTACCATGACATTTGGGTGAAAGAGAATACACATTTCCCCATGAATGCACTGTTCAATCATGAGCCCAAGAAAACGGAAACCGGTGAGAGCAGTGAAGAATTTCAAAGCTACCTCTTAATGAATATGTCGCGCGGCACAGGCTTCATCGAACTGTATCTGAAGACACAAGAACTCAGCGAAAGCGACTGGGATGTGCTGGCCGAAGGTCTCAAATGGGCAAAGCAAGCGTTCCCGACCTTCAAACGCTCACGCATGCATGGCGGCAGTCCTAAGCAGGATGAAGTCTATGGCTTCACCGCATGGAATGCCGATCAGGGCTATGTATCGATCCACAATCCAGCCGACACCGCTCAGGACTACACCATCGTGCTGGATCGCCAGTTTGGTCTAATTCCTGGCGAGACAAGCTTCAAGGTAAGCTCTCCGATGCCCAACAGTCTCGACGGACTCAAAGCGAACTACACTTACGGCGATACCATCACGATCACCATGCTGCCGAAAGAAATCAGAATCATCGATTTCAAAAAGTAGAGTCTAACGAATCATCACCAAACAAATATGGCCGTTCTCCCGCAAGGAAGAGCGGCCTTTTTTTTGGTTCAGCATGATAGCAAAGGAGTGCCAGCTGATACCGTTTCTAAAAACATTAAATCAGTCGGGTGGCATGTGAGGGCTAGCTACTAACCGACGCCACGGTAAACCGTAGCCGAGTGCTTCAGCCTCGGTTCCGATAGTCTGACGCAACCGCTACAGCGCAACGCAAACGGGGTCTAAAGAGCCCCGCTACTTTCTCTGACACGGGCAAACCGTAGCCGAGCGCTTCAGCCTCGGTTCCGATAGCCTGACGCAACC